>JAHEHQ010000111.1 GCA_024644505.1 Gammaproteobacteria bacterium | reverse complement strand
GGAGGCACCCCGGCTGCAGCGCCTTCCGTATCCCGAATCGCGCGCAATACCAGACGCCGGTTGATCCTTTGCACGCCCTCTCCGTAAGCGGCGAGCAGCGACTTGTGAGCAATGATGTTCATCAACCTGGGTACCCCGTCGCTGCCCCGATGCAGCGCCGATACCGCCCGGTCGTCGAATAGGTCGGAGCCCTTGTAACCCGCCACCTGAAGTCGATGACTCAGATAGCCTCCTGCCCCTGCCCGTGACATGGGTTTCAGCTTGTGGGAAAAGGTGATCCGCTGTCTCAACTGGCGCGCGGTCGGCCTGTTAAGGCGAACATCGAGTTCGGGCTGACCAAACAGGACCACATGCAGGAGTTTGGTCTTTTCGGTTTCCAGGTTGGTAAAGAGGCGAATGGCCTCGAGGCTTTCATCCGGCAGGGCTTGGGCCTCGTCAATCAGCAGCACCACCTGCTTGCGTTCATAACGCAGCCTTATCAATTCTTCATTTATGAGCTGCAGCATCTGATGTTCGGGAGCGGCGGGATCATGCTCGATCCCGAGCTCGTCGGCCAGGGCGTGGCGAAGCTCCCCTGGCCCTAAAACGGGATTGGGAATATAGGCAGTGACCAGGCCCCGATCGGACAGAAGATTGAGCAGCTTCCGGCAGATCAAGGATTTTCCGGTGCCCACCTCCCCAGTGACCTTGAGAAATCCTTCATTCATTTCCAGGGCCACCAGCAGCACATTGAGTGCTTCCTGGTGATCCGGGTACTGATAGAAATAACTGGTGTCCGGAGTCAGGCTGAAAGGCAGCTCTTTCAAACCGAAGTGCTGTTGGTACATCTCCCTCAGAGCCTCTTCTCGCCCAGGTTGCCAAAGACATCCGGCCTGCCGCCGAAATGAAACCCCTGGTCGAGACCGCGGACACGGTCACCGGACTTGCTGAGTGAACGTTTCCAGGTGTCGGGCGTATCGACCACCGTGGGCCGCAGCAGGATAACCAGCTCGCTTTTTACCGCGCCCTGCTGAGTGTGCCTGAATAGGGCGCCGATACCCGGCAGGTCACCCAGCCAGGGTGTGGATGCTATCTTCTCGCTACGTGCATCCTGCATCAGGCCGCCGATAACAATCAGCTGACCACTGTTGGCATACACGATGCTGTCGGATTCCCGAACCGTGCTTTTCGCGAGCGGAAGAACCACCTTGTTCTCTCCGAGGTCAATCACCTTCTCCTGATCCTGCACGTCGCTTACGGTCGGGTGGATATGCAGTGTTACACGCCCATCACCATCCACCTGGGGGGTGACGTCCAGGGCAATACCTGAAAAGAAGGGTGTGAGCTCGATGTCGTTCGATACCCTGTCGGAAACACCACCGACGCTGGCAAAATTGTCGCTGGAGACATCGGTGACAAAAAATTCGTCGGTGCCGACCTTGATCACCGCCTTTTGATTGTTCACTGTGGAGATGCGCGGGCTGGAAAGCACCTGGACATTACCCTGCAATCCCAGGAGTTCGATGAAGGCCATGAAGTTGCCGGTTCTCATGACCGCCCCGAAGAAACCGCCGAATGCCTTGAAGTCCACGAAATCCAGGGGCGGTGGTTGCTTCGGATCCGTAATTCCACCGGTCGGAATATCTTTCCTGGCGCGGGACTCACCGAAGATATTGCCGCCGTTTGATTGTCCCAGCCCCAGCTTGTTGCCGTTGATGGATATCATCTTGGCCCAGTTGATTCCCGCCTCGAAACCGTCGTTGAGCTCCACCTCCAGTATCTTGGCCTCGAGTATCACCTGGCGATGCATGATGTTGTCGGTGGCCCGCAGATAGTCCTCCACCTCGCGGATCTCCGAAGGCATGGCGCGTATGACCACAACTCCCGACTGGGGCATAACCACCACCGCCCTGCCCTCTCCCTGACCCACCAGGGCGTTGAGCGCCGCCGTAAGTTCACCCCAGAAGTTCGAAACCGATTCGGTATTGATCTGACTGCCTGAAATCAACCCATTGCTCTTACTGTTGCGATCACTGCCGGAGCCGTTTCCGTCGTCGTTGTTGACATCCGATATCTGTCCCGAGCTGACCCTTGTGTGAGACAGACCGACGCGCTGCAGATTCAGATAGTTGACCTGAAATATTCGCGACTGCAGCCGGGCCGGCATGACCTGGTAGCCGCTGCGGGAGCTGCGGAATTCGTAACCATAAACCTGTTGAAGCATTTCCATCACCTCTGGAATGGTGACGTTTTTCAGGCTCAGTGATATGTTTCCCGTCACCGTCGGATGAACGACCATGTTGTAGGGCGTTCCGTCCACCAGGCCCATGAAGAATTCCCGGGCCGGGGTTTCAGTCACATTGATATCGAAACGGGTCTCGCGGCGACCGGCCGTGGCAGCACCACCGAGCTCCATCGGCGGCAGCAGAGCGCTGCTTACCGCAGGCGGCGGCAGCGTCGGGGCGGCCGGGACGCTCGCCTGGGGTTCGGGCTCCAACGCCTGCTCCATCGCCGACATGGTGCCCCCGTCCTTTGGCTCCACGCTGCCGCAGCCTGTCAGGGCAGTCAGCATCATGAATACGCCAAGCGGTATGAGGGCATTTGTGCCAATCGTTTTCATTCTTCTTTACTCGTAACTCCTGCGGCGGTCTTGACCTGCAGCGGGAGCAGCTCGACGACGAATCTGCTTCCATCCCGCTCCAATTCAACGTCAGATGTATTGACCTTCAGCACCATTGCCCCGCCGACGCGGTCCCCCTTCTTTACCCGAAGACCGTTGACTATGGCGATGTTCTCCCGGGGTCCGGAAATGATCATGGTCAGCCGGTGGGGTACCAGGCTTTTGGTAGAGGCTGCCTGAAGCTGTGTACTTTGTAAGTGCCACGCCGGCCTGGTCGGGTCCTGCAATTCCAGTGCCCAGGCATGACCGGCGGTGAATAGCAGGGTCAGAACGGCATAAAAACTACGCACTGACCCACGCCTCATCGAAACTCAGGGTGTGCAGCCTGATCTGCACCCTGGCCTTGGGATATTCCATGACCCTGAACTCCACGCCGTCCCAGAAGAACTTCCAGGGCAAGGCTTCCAGATTTTCCAGGTAATTCAGGGTCGAAAAAAAATCCCCCTCGAACTCAACCACAAAACCATGACGATAGAGGCTGAGTTGCGGGCGTGCCACGACGCCATTGTCTGCCTCCCTGTCCGACTCGGGTTCGGTGAGTGCTTCGGTCTTGAGTTTTTCAAGTCTCACCAGTTTCAGCTCGCCGTCACGCTCGAGCATGTCCTCGAGAAACCTGACCATTTCTGCGGGATCGATCAAGGAACCTGCTGCTTCCCGGATCTGCCATTCCAGGGAGTCCAATTCGTTCTGAAGTTTATCAAGTTGTCTGCGCAGGCCTTTATTGGGGTCGGTACGGGAACGATCCACGGCATCTTCGAGTTTCAGCTTGATGGATGCCAGTTTCTCTTCCTCTACCGCCACTTGACTGCTCAGCATCTCCTGTTGGGTGCGCAGCGGCCCCCAGAACCAGTTGCTCCATCCCAACTGCAGCATTACCAGCAGCGAGATCAAGACCAACACCCGCTCCCTCAACGACAACGCATTGAACCTGGCGGCAACGGCTTTGATCTTTTTCGGCAGGTCTTTCACGGCTTCTGCCCCTCCGCCGACGTCAGCAGCAGAAACCTGATTTCGCCAGTGCCCTCATCCTGTCTGTTCAACCTGACCACTCGAAAAACCTTGCCGGTGAATGCCGGTTCGTCATGGAGATTCCTGAGCAGTTGGGGGACCAGCTCCGCCTGCAATACGCTGCCCTCCAGCTCAAGCAGGGCTCCGCCCCCGCTCACATTGATATCCCGAAACCACATGCCGGGTAATACCTGACGTCCCAGCCCCTGGAGGTAATCCGAAAAACCGACATGATTTCCCCCAGTCTGGGAATTCAGCTTATCGAGCAGGTTTTTCCCGTTTTTCTGTTTGTCACCCAGCAGCCGGATTCTGCTCTCGAGTTCCTGGTCGGTGCCGGGTTCAGCGAGCTGACCGTCCACGCCTCCCGCCTGTTGCACCAGGTGGGTATTACGAGCCTGTACAGTCGTGAGAAGTTTTTGGGTCTGCCGGTTCTGCCACCAGGCGTATCCATAGATGCCGGTCATGCACACTGATGCCATCAGAATAATCAGCATCAGCAAATTGACCGAGAAGGCCACATGCTCCTTGCGGAACATCGGCTGATACAGGTTTACCTGCTGTACCACCCTGTTCATACATCCGGCCTCATCGCCGCACCCAATGCGGGAACGCAAAGATTCAGCTGCTCAGGGGATACGGCATCCAAACCCTCAATCTGGCGTCCGACCATCATGGGTTCCACATAGGCGACCAGATTCTGGCTCGCATATTCGATCAGCTGGTCCCGGCGTTCTTCCGGGCCGATAATGGATACCGCCGATACGGGGCCCTTACCAAACTCACTCTCGTGGTAGTCCAGGGAGCGTTGCAGCTCCAGGATCAGGGAATCCATCAACTCATCAAGTCCGTATCCTCCCTGTTCCCGAAGGTCCCTTGCACCGATCTCTATCCTGCGATTCAGATAAAGCGTGGATTCGTGGGCGATCTCTATGATCCCGTAGTCCGGTGCCAGGTAGAGCAGCGCCTGAAATCCGCCGCGCTCGGAGTTTTCGTACCAGGAGAGGAGATTTCGCAAGGACAGTTCGGTTATGTCGATGGCGCAAAGATTGAGGCCGGCCTCGTCGAACTGATCCACGATACTCTGAATGACCGATTTTCGAACAGCGACCACGAACATGGACCGGGGCGCGCCGGCGCGCCGCGTCTGGGGCAGATCGAAAATATCCAGAACCGCGTCATCTATATGAAAATCAATGAGATCCTTGATGCGCCAGCGGACGGCGGAGCGCAGTTCCCCGGTTTCGACTTCAGGCGCCTCTATCTGCAACAGGGTGTAATAACCGGGTTCCAGGACCACCGTTACAGGCGTCTTTTTCAGTTTCAGTTTTCGGGCCAGACGCGCAAGCTGCTGCCCGCGGGCAACCTCACCGTCCGCTTCAACGAAGCTGCAACCCACCAGTTTGGGTGTCCGGGAACCGCCGTGCCGAAGCTGGGCGATGGAGATTCCGGAATGGTGTAATCCCATCCCGATCCGCTGCCCACTGCCCGAATTCTGCCGGAACCATGGCATTGACTGTAATTTCCTCCCCAAAACCAAAAGGTTGTACGCCCAAATAACGGGCAACAAATCAACCGTTCAGTATGGTTAGCGGCTATGGAGACTAATACTTTAGGAAGTTAGTTTCTTCTTATGTAGAGAGGATTTATGTTTTTAATTATATATAGTTACACGATGTAATTTATCTGTTTTATGGGAATAAACAGCACACCAGAACACGCTTGGCAGGAAATTAATTCCCGGTTAACTGCCGCGATGAATGACCCGGTTGCAATGCGTGTCAAAGATTCGCATGATTCCGGTCATTACAATCGAACTCGGAGACACACAGGCATGATGCGAATATTGCTGTTTCTGGCCACAAACGCGGCCATTCTGGTGCTGATAAGCATTGTTTTTCAGGTGTTGGGCATCGAGTCCATACTGGCCGAGAACCAGGTGGACCTTAATCTGCAGGCCCTGTTGGTTATGTCCGCGGTCATCGGATTCGCGGGATCCTTCATCTCCCTCGCCTTGTCGAAAACCATGGCCAAGCGGTCCATGGGCGTGCACATCATCGAATCACCCCGCAACCGAACCGAGCAGTGGCTGGTTGAGACAGTCAGACAGCAGTCTCAGCAGGCCGGGATCGGCATGCCCGAAGTGGGGGTTTTCGACGCTTCTGCGCCAAACGCCTTCGCCACCGGCATGCGCCGCAACAGTGCCCTGGTAGCGGTGAGCACGGGGCTTCTCCAGAGTATGAGCTCGGACGAGGTGGAAGCCGTCCTGGGGCACGAGATCACCCATGTGAGCAACGGCGACATGGTCACCATGGGGCTCATACAGGGGGTGGTAAACACCTTTGTCATTTTTCTCTCGCGGGTTATCGGTCACGTGGTGGACCGTGTGGTGTTCAAGACCGAACGGGGCTATGGGCCGGCCTACTTCATCACCTCAATCGTCGCCCAGATCTTTCTCTCCTTTCTTGCCAGCATGATCGTGATGTGGTTCTCGCGCCGCCGGGAATTCAAGGCGGATGCCGGCGGTGCCGCCCTCGCCGGCCGCGGCAAGATGATCGGTGCGCTGCAGGCCCTGCAGAGGGCGCATGATCCCAAGGATCTTCCCGGAGAGTTTGCCGCCTTCGGCATATCCGGCGGCCTGGGCCAGGGCATCAAGGCACTGCTCATGAGCCACCCGCCGCTGGAGGACAGGATCAGGGCATTGCAGTCTGGGGCCAGGTGATGGCATCCCAGAATTCCGTCAGGTTCTGTTGATACCATGCGCATCGTCGAGGTTATCACGGACGCCAGGCACACGGACAGCCTTGCCGGGATTGCGGAGCATTTCGAGCCGGCCGATTTCTGGTATGGCGTCACCAATGAAGACGGCCGTCGCAGCTTCCGGTTTCTGGTTGACGACGAATCACGCCAGCAGATTGTGGACGCGCTGCAGAGCCTGCTCGGAACCGCTGAGAAAAGCCACATTATTATTCTGCCCATCGATACCGTCCTGCCGCGTCCTTCCGAGGAGGAAGAGGAAGGCAGAAAGCGCCAGGCCGTTTCTGCGACACGGGAAGAACTCTACAGCCAGATTACAAAAGGCGCACAGCTGGGCAGCAACTTCCTGTTTCTGACCGTCCTCTCAACCATTGTGGCTGCCATTGGCCTGGCCGAGGACAACGTGGCCGTGGTGGTCGGTGCCATGGTGATAGCGCCACTCCTGGGACCCAATATAGCGCTTGCCTTCGGCACGGCCCTGGGAGACCGGGAGCTCATGTGGCAGGCCCTGAAGACTAACCTGGCCGGGGTGAGTCTCGCACTGACCCTCTCGGTCGCCATTGGATTGGTCTGGCAAGTCGACTTTACCAGTGAGGAGATCATCTCGCGGACCGATGTCAACATGGGTGGCGTGGTCCTGGCGCTTGCATCCGGTGCTGCGGCAGTGCTGTCCCTGACCACCGGCCTGTCATCCGCCCTCGTGGGCGTGATGGTCGCCGTGGCCCTGCTGCCGCCGACCGCAACCCTCGGCATACTGCTGGGCAACGGTCAGCCTCAATTGGCCTTCGGGGCCGCATTGCTGCTGGCTGTAAACCTTGTATGCGTACTGCTTTCGGCAATGACGGTATTCCTGTTGAAAGGCGTCAAACCGCGAACCTGGCTGGAACGTACCAAGGCCAGGCAGTCGGTGGCTATCTCTCTCATTCTCTGGGCTGTACTGCTGCTGACGCTGGTCGTGGTCATCTTGATACGCAGCTCGCTGGCAGATTGATTGTCGGGTAACGTCCTTTTTTTCTACTGATTTGATTCGCCACCAGTGATTTTCGCTTCAAACGGATAAACCCGGCAGCCTCCGCATACTCCTTCAAGAACTTGAAGGAGTACCATGTAGAGTCAGTCCTTGGACTTGAACTTGGAACGAGCGTCTTCAAAGGCGTTAAACCAGGCTTTCCAGGCCTTCTCGGTCCCCTGTGCCATGACATCCCAGGCATCTGCGGCGGCGTTCTGAAGGTCCAGGTACTGCTTTTGTGCGTCATCGCGCATCTCGCGAAGGGACTCCAGCTGTTTGTGGATTTGCTCCTGCATTTCCCCCTGGGCCTCCCGGGCGCTGGCCTCCAGTTTGTCGATATCCGCGTTCCAATCGTCAAGCTTGGCCTTGAGTTTTTCCAGGTATTCGTCTCTGTTGGTCATCTCTTTTCTCCGCAGCTTGGTATGTGTTCTCAAAAAGTTTAGCTATCTGACAACAGGGTTGGTAGTTGGTGGTTGGTGGTTGGTGGTTGCGATGAATAAGTCTTGGTGTGTCTGTCAAAGGTTCGCATATTAACCAGCTATCCGATTG
>JAHEHQ010000110.1 GCA_024644505.1 Gammaproteobacteria bacterium | reverse complement strand
GATACTCGATGCCGCCTGGATGATTCCCCGGGCAAGCCGGTCGTTAACCCTGACTCCGGCCGCCGAATTCACGGAGGGCGAAAATCTCAGGGTGCAATCCACCTTGCCGCGTCCCAGTTTTCGGTTGACGCGCTCCCTGACCAGGGGGTCGAGTCCGCGCAACTCCTCGGGAAGACGCACCATAATCTCGAGATAACGATTGTTGACGGAACGCATCTCCCAGACCAGTTCTCCCTGGTCACCCTTGAAACTCATGCGTGAAAACGCGGTCATGCTGGCTGTCATAACAATATCCTGTCACAGATCTGCGAATTATCCGGCTCTCGGCATTAAAGTCCGGACAGGGAACGCCCGAGAAAACACTGAGACTCCTGTTTACGAATCTGTGTATCATAATGTCCAAACCTGATCGTTGCACGAAACGCCTTCACCCAAGATGCCGGATTCCCGAGTAAGTCTGCCCGCGGGCACCAATCTGGACTGCTATTCCATCATCAAACTGATGGGAAGCGGGGGCTTCAGCCTGATATACCTCGCCAAGGACAATGACTCGGGGGACAGCGTCGTCATCAAAGAGTATCTGCCGAAAAGACTGACTGCCCGCGGTCCGGGGTTGAACGTTGAGGTCATCGGTGAAAAGGAGCGTGAGCAGTTCAGCCAGGGCCGCAAACTTTTTTTCCAGGAAGCAAAAGCACTGGCCGTTCTAAAACATCCTAATATTGTCAATGTAAGGACCTTTTTCCTCAGCAACGGCACCGCCTATATGGTGATGGATTACGAACGGGGAAGAAATCTGGGTCACTACATCAAACGCCATAAAGGAAAACTCAGCACCCGTTTCATACTGGCGGTTTTTCCACAGGTGCTGGGCGCGCTGGATCTGATTCATTCCAAGGGCCATCTGCACCTGGACATCAAACCGAGCAACGTGCACCTGCGGCCGGGAGGCAATCCGCTGCTTCTGGACTTCGGCGCGATTCACCAGATCGCCACCACCCGCAGCCGACAGCTCTCCCAGGTTGTCACCCCTGGCTTCTCACCCATTGAGCAATACTACTCGTCGGGATACGTAGGGCCCTGGAGCGATGTTTACTCCATCGGCTCTACAATGCGTGCCTGTATTGAGGGCGGCCCCCCTCCGTCTGCCGTGGAAAGGCATGCCCGGGACAAGCTCCAGCCTGCAGTCAAGATATTCAAACGGCACTACCCGAAACGCCTTCTGGAGGTGATTGACTGGGCGATGGAAGTCGACCCACTGCTTCGTCCTCAGAATGCGGGCAGCATGCTCGATGCCCTGACCGGCGGGAATCTGGCTGAAGCCGACGAAGCAGTAAGCGGGCGGAGGGGACGACAGTGACTGCTGAACCCCGCTATAAAAACGCGCTTGTAAGCCTGACCGGAGACCGGTCGGAAAACCAGGATCGCTGTATTCTGGTGGAATCGGGAAGCAATATTCTGATGGGCCTGGCGGATGGTATGGGGGGACACCCGCAGGGCGGGACCGCAGCCCAGATTCTCATCGACAACTGCAGCAACCTGCTGCCTCTTACGCCCAAGCCAATCGAGAATCCCTTGCTTTTCCTCGGCCAGTTGCTTCAGGGAACGCACCAGGATATCGTTGATTTCGGCCTTTCTCAGACCCCGGCCATCGACCCAAGGACTACTGCCGTCGCGGCGCTTATCCAGAACGACACCGCATACTGGGCCCATGTGGGTGACAGCCGCCTCTATTTGTTCAGAAACGGTGGAACGATAGCCCGTACCATCGATCACTCCTATGTCGAGCAACTCCGTCATCAGGGCCTCATTTCCGAACAACGCCTTGTATCCCATCCGCAGAGAAATCTTGTCACACGCTGCCTGGGCGGCACTCCCATACCTCCTGACATCGAATACGGACAGTCTGAATTGAAACCGGACGACCTGATCGTCATCTGCTCGGACGGGCTCTGGTCCAGCATCGGCGAGGAATGGATCTGCGACACCCTTACCAGTGGTCTTGATCTCACTGATGCCGCGAGGTCTCTGGCAGACGAAGCCGCCCTCACCGCGTTCCCGGGCAGTGATAACATCACCCTCATCGCCCTGAAATGGCTTTCCGATTCCAACAAGGATACGGTACCGGTCAGTGGGAGTTCGGCCGGTCCACCCAAGACCAGCAACCTGGATCAGGCTATCACCGATCTGCAGAACTTTCTCAACAGCTTTGAAAACGGGAACAAGCAGAAAAAGGGGTAATCCCGCGCGGATACCCATAAGCAGCCAACGTGCAATCAAGTATCAAATCTCCAAAAGGAAATCAGACATCATGAGACCCAGCAATCGCAACCCCGATCAGATGCGTGCCGTGGAGTTCACCCGGGGATTTACCAAACATGCGGAAGGCTCGGTCCTGGTTTCATTTGGTGATACCCGGGTGATCTGTAATGCCAGCGTGGAGGACCGGGTACCCCGCTTCCTCAAGGGCAGCGGCCAGGGCTGGGTCACCGCGGAGTACGGTATGCTGCCGCGCTCGACAGGCGATCGTATGGGCCGGGAGGCCGCCAGGGGAAAACAGGGCGGCCGCACCCTGGAGATCCAGCGTCTGATTGGAAGGTCTCTCCGTGCCGTCGTCGACCTTCGGGCATTGGGAGAACGCACCATTACCCTGGATTGTGATGTCATCCAGGCCGACGGCGGCACCAGAACCGCCTCGATCTCCGGTGCTTACGTCTCCCTGTGCGATGCGGTGGATACGTTGATTCGGAAGAACAAGCTAACCGGCAACCCTATTCACGGCATGGTCGCTTCGGTCTCCGTCGGTATATATCGAGGTGCACCGGTACTGGATCTTGACTATAGCGAAGACTCCAATGCGGAAACCGACATGAACGTGGTGATGAACGACAACGGCGCATTCATAGAGCTGCAGGGTACCGCTGAGGGCCACGCCTTTCACATGACGGAATTGCAGGAGATGCTGGAATTGGCACGCAAGGGAATCGATGAGATTATGGAAGGCCAACGGAGGGCGTTGGCTTAGGGGCCAAGGACTGACAGCTGAGTATTGTAGCCTGTGTTGAGCGCAGCGAAACACGGGGTCTTCGGGCAATCGATAATTATAACCCGCGTTTCGCTGCGCTCAACGCAGGCTGCGTGTCTAGTAACTGATTCTAACCTATGGCTGTCCTGGCGGCGGGCATAATCGACTGCAACACGCCATCGATCTCCTGCTCGGCCTCGCCCTGAACCGTCTGGCATTGTTCCAGGGTAAGACCCGTCAATTCCATCGCCTCGCTGCTGGGCTCCAACCTGCCCGCACCGAACTCCTCCTGGGTATCCAGGGCATCGGTCATGAGGGCTGAGATATGTATGAGCGCCGTTGCCAGGGAAAAATCCTGGGATCGCTGGGGTTCGACATGGAGTTCAGTGGATTCACGCAGGCTGTCCGGAAGCTGCCACTGACGCATCAGTACGCCGCCGACGCGGGCGTAATCGATACCGATCAGTTCACGTTCCACCAGATACAGGGGCCGCAGGGTCTCATCTGCCTGCCGGATCGCACGTTCAGAGAGTTCCGGGATGCTCTGGTACATGATGAGATGGCCTATGTCCTTGAGCAGACCGGCAACAAACAGCCTTTCATTGTCCAGAACATTGCACAGCCCCGCCAGTTGCCGGGCCACCAGACCACAATAGATGCTGCGTCGCCAGAACGTGGCCATGTCCATGACCTCGTTGGACATGCCGTTGAAAGACTGGGTGACCGACGTAGCCAGCACCAGGTCGTAAACCTGATGAGTTCCGAGAAGATTGACCGCGCGGAAGACGGTATCGATTTTCGAGGCAAACCCGAAAAAGGAACTGTTGACCAGACGCAGAATACGGGTAGACAGTGCAGGATCTTTGCTGATCACTACCGCCACATCGGACATGGCAAAATCAGGTTGACTCAGTACTTCCCTCAACCTCAGATAGACCTCCGGCGGAGAGATTAACTTTGCATTCCCCGTAACCTTTTCCCAGACAGTAGTCATCAAACCTTTCCCCTCGATGAAGGCATCCAGTGATACCGGATCCCAACGCAATCCCCGACGATTTATCCTCTTTTTTATCCAGAGTTTAGTTCCTGGATAGGTTAACTATCGGCGCTGTTATAGGAACCTTTAGGTACTGGAGCACAGAATTTCGGGGGCAAAAAACACTTGGAATTGACAGGGTAAGGACACCCTTGAGAGCCTGGGAATCCTGCCGACACAAGCCCGGGCGTATCTTGATGAGGGAAAAAGAGGCCCGCCGAGCCCTTTCCCGTGGTTTTTGGGCCTGCTGACAGCCTCCTAGGGCACCAGTTTATCGATCAGAATCTCGACGGTACCGGCCGCGCCCACCCTGACCGGCGCCACTTCCCCTGACAGGTCACCGCTCCTGGCCATGGCCTCCCCCGAGCGGGAAACCCGGGCACCCACCAGCACCTGTTCAAAATTTGACAGCCTCATGGCCGGCATCATGGCAGTGGAGTCATCCAGGGTGAGATCCAGGGGCAGGTCGCTGACTTTGCGTCTGGCCGCAGCCAGGGGCATTCTGGGGCCTTCAAGGGCCCTGGCATAGATAAACAGGCTCTCTTCCGGTCCGACCTTGCCTCTGAATTCCGGCGACAGATCAACCCTGACGGTTATCCCCGTTGTCGCAGTTGCCGCCGTTGAAACAGCAACCGGTTCGGAACCAGGGCCTGCCGGCTCTCCACTGCCGGCCTTCTCCCGCGCCGACGCCAGCAGGGACTCAATACGCTGTCGGGACTCCGGGTCATCCTTGATCTTCGGTTCCAGGCGTTCCCAATAGCTGATGGCAAGCTGATGGTTTCCGGACTGATCCTCCACCATCCCCGCCAGCCAGAGGGCGGTGGTGTCTTCCGGTGCCAGCTTCACCGCTTTGCGAATCAGCTCCGAGGGCTTGCCTGCCAGATTACCCTTCTGCGCCATGGCCTGGGCATCCGCCCAGGACAGCAGAACCACGGGATCATCCCCAACCAGCAGATGCAGCCTCTCAAACGCCTGGGAGGCCATGGCATAGTTATCGAGCGCCATGTAACTGCGACCCAGCAGGAACCAGCCTTCGCTGTCTTCGGGATTCTCCTCCAGTCGCGCCATCAGGGCCGCCATCATCTCTTCAACCGAAGGCATGGCCTCCCCCCCCTGGTGGGGGGCACCGGCCACGCGCTCCTGGGTCGGGCGGGTCATTTCCGGCGAGCCCAGGTGATAGTACAGGCCCACCGTGAGCGCCGGAACGAGCAAGACCATGGCCCCCAGCGTCAATCGGCCCACACCGGAGGCGGTCGACATGTCCGTGTTGTCGACCGTCTGATCCAGGTCGAGGAGCAGCGCCTGTTCCAGCTCACGCTTCGCCTTGTCGAACTGTTCTTCGGTCAGGTTGCCCTGCTCCTTTTCCGTGTTCAGTTCAGCCAGGCGCTCCCGGGCGATCACCACATTCTGACTGTCACGGTCAGAGGTTTCGGATGAACCCGAACGCAGCAGGGCGGGGGCGAGAATGACCAGGGCGACCAGCATCAGGGCCGCCGAAATTATCCAGAAAAGCATCATCTTCCCTTATCATCAAGGAGGCGTTTAGCGCGCTCGTGATCCTGGGTGTCGAGCGCCGGCGACGGCTCCCCTGCCCGTTTTCGAATAAACATCACCAGCACCAGCACACCCACCGCCAGTATGATAAAGGGCCCGATCCAGAGCATTGCGGTCGAGGTCTTGAACGGTGGCCGGTAGAGCACGAAGTCGCCGTATCGCTCAACCATGAACATAGCAACCTCCTCGTTGCTGGCCCCCTTGCTCACCATCTCGTAGGTCAGGCGGCGCATGTCCTGTGCCAGTTCGGCATTGGAATCGGCCAGGTTCTGGTTCTGGCAGACCAGGCACCTCAGTTCATCGATGAGCTGTTTGTAGCGCGCCTCCTGTACCGGGTCATCGAAGTGGTAGGCCTCGACCCTGGCCTCCACGGCCAAAACCGACAATGACAACGTAAGCAGCAGTACCAGATGCCTCACGGGCTTTGTTCCTTGAGTTTCGCCATCAGCGGCTGGAGTTCTTCCCGCCACAGTTTCGGTGTAAGTGCGCCGGTATGTTTCCAGCGGATATTGCCTGCCCTATCAATCAGAAAGGTTTCCGGGGCACCATAGACCCCCCAGTCCATGATCGCCGTGCTCTCAGGGTCGAAGCCAACGGCAGCGAAGGGGTTTCCCTCGTTCCGCAGCATCTCCAGCGCGGCGGCCCGTTCGTCCCGCCAGTCGATGCCGACGATCTTGACGCCCTCGTTGCGCGCAAGTTGCATCAGAAAACCGTGTTCTCGCCAGCATTCAGGACACCAGGTCCCCCAGACATTGAGCAGCCACACCTCTCCGTCAAAATCGGCGGCGTTCACCGTGCGTGCCGGATCGAACAGATCGGGCAGGGTAAACCGGGGGGCGGGCTTGTCGATCAGCACCGAGGGCACATCCCTGGGATTCAGGGTCAACCCGATTCCCAGGAATACTACCAGCAGGACGAATATCCCCAGCGGGACCAGATACCTTGCCTTCATGCCGTCCCCGCCGCCGCCGTGTCTCCGGCCACCGCGCGGGCCTTGCGCGCAAGCTGGAAGTAGCGCCGATCACTGGCTGCCAGTAACCCGCCGATAGACATGAAAATCGCACCCAGCCAGATCCAGCGGATAAACGGCTTGTGATAGATCCGCACGCTCCAGGCCCCCTGAGAGCCCAGTGGCTCTCCCAGGGCTACAAAAAGGTCCCGGGTCAGGCCCGCGTCGATCCCGGCTTCCGTCATGGGCATGCCGGTGCGGTAGTTGCGTTTCTCAGGATACAGCCGGGTTACGACGCTGCCCTGCCGGCTCACCTCCACCCTGCCCCGGGCGCCGCTATAGTTGGGGCCGTTGAAAGCCTCGACGCCCTCGAAAAGAAAATCGTAACCGCCCAAGCTGTAGCTTTGACCCGGTTCGAGGCGCAGATCCTTCTCGACGCTGTAAATAGAAGTCAGAGAGACGCCAACGATAAACACGGCAACGCCGATGTGGCCCGTCATCATGCCCCAGCCGCCCCGCGGTGTGGTTTTCACCCCCTGCCAGAAACTCCGCCGACCGCTGGTCCGTTCCACCAGCCAGACCATCGTGGTCAGTGCCACCCAGATTGCCAACACCAGGCCCAATGCCGCCCCCCAGCTGTAATAGGGGGCCAGGAGCGCCGGCAAAGCCAGCCCGGCCACAATGCTGACGACCAGGGGTATCCAGAGCTTACCGATCAGCCGCTTCGGATCATCTTCCTTCCAGCGGGAAATGGCTCCAACACCCACCAGCAGAGCCAGGGGTATCGTGAGGGGGATGAACACACTGTTGAAATAGGGCGGCCCCACCGAGATCTTTCCCGCCCCCAGGGCATCCAGGATCAGGGGATAGAGGGTGCCCAGGAGAATGGCGCTGGCGGTGACCACCAGAAAGACATTATTCAGCAGCAGGCCCGTCTCCCTCGAAACCGCCTTGAACTGCACCGTGCTGCGGATCTGGGACGCCCGCCAGGAGTAGAGCAGGAGAGAGCCTCCGATCACGACACAGAGAAAAATCAGTATAAAGACGCCCCGCTCCGGATCGGTGGCGAAGGCGTGCACCGAGGTCAATACGCCGGAGCGTACCAGGAAGGTGCCCAGCAGGCTCAGGGAAAAGGCGAAAATGGCCAGCAGCACCGTCCAGGCCTTGAAGGCCCCCCGCTTCTCCGTCACCGCAAGGGAGTGCATCAGGGCCGTGCCCACCAGCCAGGGCATGAAAGAGGCATTTTCCACCGGGTCCCAGAACCACCAGCCGCCCCAGCCCAGTTCGTAGTAGGCCCACCAGCTGCCGAGGGCGATGCCCAGGGTGAGAAACACCCAGGCCACGTTGGTCCAGGGCCGCGACCAGCGCGCCCAGGCCGCATCCAGACGGCCGCTCAACATGGCGGCGATGGCAAACGCGAAGGCCACGGAGAAACCCACGTAGCCCATGTAGAGCATGGGGGGATGGATCGCCAGACCGGG
>JAHEHQ010000459.1 GCA_024644505.1 Gammaproteobacteria bacterium | reverse complement strand
TTTTACCCACACCGGGTTCACCGATCAGCACCGGATTGTTCTTGGTGCGACGCTGAAGCACCTGGATAGTGCGGCGAATCTCGTCATCCCGTCCGATGACGGGATCCAGCTTGCCCTGCTCCGCCCGCTCCGTCACGTCGATGGTGTACTTTTCCAGGGCCTGGCGCTGATCCTCCGCATTGGGATCGTCCACCTGCTGTCCGCCGCGCAGCTGGTCGATGGCCTGTTCCACGGGACCCCGGGCGGCACCGGCCCGGCGCATCAGGTCACCAAGCTGGCCCTTGTCCTCCACGGCGGCAAGCACGAACAACTCGCTGGATATGTACTGATCCTTGCGCTGCTGGGCCAGCTTGTCAGTCTGGTTCAGCAGGCGCCCAAGATCGTTGGATATGTGCAGATCCCCCCCGGCGCCCTGCACCGAGGGAAGGCTATCCAGGGCCTCACCCAGGCCCGACCGCAGCTGATTGACATTGATATCAGACTGGGAAAGCAGGTGGCGAACCGTCCCCCCCTGCTGATCCAACAGTGCCAGCATGAGATGGACGGGCTCTATGAATTGATGGTCACGCCCTACCGCCAGACTCTGGGCGTCAGCCAGCGCCATCTGGAATTTGCTGGTCAATTTGTCCATTCTCATGGCAATTCTCCAAAATACACAAGGTTATTCCTGGAAGTGGGGCACGGGACCGATAATTCAAGTGATTAGTGAAGTTAAAGTAACCCCCCCGCGACCCGCTAAGCTCTCAAGAACAAAAGTCTTGCCTCTACGGTTTGCATTCCGGAGAATCTCCCGACATACCCCACTATGGATAATTCGATCCCTTTAAGAGATCTGGTCTCAGGACAGACTTTTCAACGGCTGGTCAGCTCCCTGCCTGACAGGTGGCAGCACCTCGCTCCCTACCTGAAACTCTATGCCGGCCTGCTGATCCTCGCGGGTTTGGCGTTTCAACTGAGCTACCCGATCACCCTGGCGGACTCAGACATGTGGTACCACATGAGCGGTGGGCGCTGGTTCTGGGAGCACCTCGCAATTCCGGATACCGCTTTTTTCTCCTTTCTCGATTCAGACCGATCGTTTGTGAACTATTACTGGGGGTTTCAGGCCCTGGTCGCCAAGGTGTACGAGGCAGGTGAGTATTACGGCCTGCTCGGGTTGAGATCGACACTGTTTTTTCTCACAACCTTCGTGGCGTACCGCTACATCATGGAGGGGCACGCAACCGGTCGTTCCATTGTTCCTTTCATTCTGCTGTTCATCGGATATTTCATGTTCATCGAGGGACGGGTGCCCAATCTCCGGCCTCATCTCTTTTCCCATCTTTTCATACTGCTGTATCTCTACATCCTGGAGCGCAGGCCGGGATGGTCCCCTGCCCTGCCGTTGATAACCGCGGTCTGGGCCAACCTTCACGGCATAGAGTATCCGGTACCCGTTATCATCGGTGGCGCTTATTTTCTGGAGTTTCTCCACAACCGGTATATCCGCAGGGTCCCGGATACGGATCGCGGCTGGCCCGGCGCAATCTGGATTCTTGCCTGTGCGCCGGCGCTCCTGGCCACGCCCCATGGGATCGATTTGTTGTGGACCCCTTTCACTGTCGCCTCTCACACCGGTCTGTACATCAGCGAGATGCGCCCCCTCAATCCAAAGATGTTTTACTCCGGAGTCTTCAGCGGCAGCGACCTCAAACTGGCAAGCGTGTTCTCCCTGGCCTTTCTCTTCTGCTGTTTTGCCCTGCTGCGCAGCCTGCTGGACGGATCGCTTAGGCTGAGTCACGCACTGATGGCTGCGGGAGGATTCTATCTATTGTTCCGGGGAAACCGTTTTCTATGGGAATGGTCCCTGCTAGTGCTGCCTGTGATGACCCACTACATCGGCAGTATGAACACCACCGTCAGCAACGGTAAAAAGTTTGTCTCCATCACTCATCTGCTGATGCTGGTGGTCATGATCCTGCCGCTGGTAAACATGGTCAAGCGCCTTCCCGATAATGCAGGATACCCTCACGACCCCGGAAACGAACCAACCGGTGTGGTCCGGTTTCTGGAACAGGAGGGTACTGGCGGAAAGCTGTTGGCACCCCTGACGCGAGCCGGCTATCTGCATTGGAGACTTTATCCACCCTACCGGATATACGCCGACCTGCAGATGTCTCTGTTCAGGGACTTCGACATCTACAAAATGTTCAATATGCACCGGAACAGGAACAGCCTGACCCGGCTGCTCGAGGAATTCGAGCCGGACTATCTGGCGATTGAAAAAGGTCGCAACAATTTCCCCGAACTGATCAAGGATCATCCGAACTATGCACCGGTTTTTTTTGACGACAAACTGATTCTCTACACGAACAGGACACGACACCCTGATCTGGCGGAAAAGCACGAGATAAAACTGGTCAACCCTTTCAGCCTGGCCAAGGTACGCGAGGGCGTGGACCTGGACGACCACATCGAGGAACTGAAACGTATACTCGAAATCTATCCCGAAAGTGAGCGGG
>JAHEHQ010000109.1 GCA_024644505.1 Gammaproteobacteria bacterium | reverse complement strand
GGAGTTCTAAGCAGGTTCAACATTCATGCCGATAAATACTCTATAAATCAATTGGTTGTGCGTTAAGTGGTGTCCGTTATGGCACTACACGGTTGCAAGACGATAGTTAGACAATGGTTTTCTCCGTTTTCCCCGGCCTGTCACTGATACCCAATGCGTCATAGATGATCTGTTGGCGCGGTTCCGGACGCGTTGATTTCCGGATGTGTAACGTTTTTCCGTCGGCCCGCTTGAGCTCGACGGTAACGCGGTCCTGACCTGCCAGCTCCCGGCGTAACCCCTCCCAGCCAAGATGGATGTTGCCGGCCTTGAGTTGGAAACGGATCGTGTGCACCAAATGATAGGCCAGCACCGAAATGAACAGATGACCGCTGACACGGTCGGTGTTGTGGTGGAAGACCGGGCGCAAACCCAACTCTGATTTGAGACAGCGGAAGACCGCTTCCAGGTCGGTAAGCATGGTATAGGTGCGCCATAATGTGGCTTCATCCCATTGGTCTTGATTGGTGCGCAGGCAGTAGACTCCGGGCAAGGTGTCATCGATGGGCTTGTGGCGCCGCCAATGGAGCGCCGTTGCCTTGCCACTGACCGGATCGTGCTCGACCGTGATCTCGTAGTACTGCGCGGCGCGTGAATATTTCTCTTTCAAGCGCCCTAATCGCTCCAGGACCTTGTCATAGCGCTTGACGGTTCCTTTCTTATGCAGACCGCCGGCGAGCTTTTCCAAGGCATCCTCGAAGCGCCTGGCAAAGAGTTCGGCAATGCCTTGCTCTTTTTTCTCACGTTGCGAAGAATGGCAATAAAGCTCCACCTCACCGGTGTCGGCATTAACCAGCCGTTGCGCCTGGACGCGTAAATCACCCTCGGCCTTGACCAGCACCGCTGCATCGGGATTGAATTCACGGTGGCGCTTGCGACTGACAACGAGATATCGATAGTGATGTTCGACCAGCCAGGCGATGTTCTCTTCGGTGGCAATACCGGCATCGAGTACCACCGTCGGCGGGGAACTCGTTTTGTCCTCCGCGAGCTTGCCCACCATCTGCGCCAAGGTCAATGGCTCACTGGCGTTACCGGCAAACACCTCACTGCGCTTGGGAAACCCGCTGCCGTCGAGTACCAGTGCTAAGGTCACCAGGGGACAATCCGAACGCTTCTCCTTGGATTTGCCCAACGCCGCATTGCCGTTGCCCTGGCCGGTCCCTTCGAAATAGGTATTGGTCAAGTCATAAAGCGTGATCACTTCTTCGAAGTCAAAGAGCGTGCGTTCACGCGCATACAAGAATGCTTCCAATGCCTCTTTGTGCTTGAGCAATTGATCGGAAATACGATACAACTGCATCAGATGCATGCGCGAGAAATCGTAATCGATCAGTTCCCCCAGACCGCTGTGATGTTGCAGCCAGTGATAGGTCGCAAGCTCACTACCCGGTGCTGTCATACGACCCACCAGCGTCCCGATCGCTACCGCCAGTTGTCGGCCGTTGAAGCCCAACGCTTTCAGCTTCGTATCCAATCCGACTTGGCGGAAGGCTTCCAGGGCAACATGCTCGACCGCCACACTGCGCGGGCGAACCAGATCCAGACTATCGACGTCGACCGTCTGGTAATCTGCTGCCTCAGCCGATCGGCCTTCATCTAGTCGGGCTTTGGCGCGAATGACTTGGGCCGCATAGCGTTGCGCCATCTCTTCCCATTGTGCTTCCAGCCCCGACGGAACCAACTCATTTTGTCGACCCATGAGTTGCTCGATACGCTGAGACAGCGCCGCCCATTGCTCGCGTGGCACATCAAAATGCCGACCCAAATTCAGCAGGGTGCGCTGGCGTACACGGCCATCGTTGCGCACCGATTCGACCAAGCGGTAGGTATAGTAGGGTTCCCCATCGCGTCGGCTCTTGATGCTGGTGCGGCGGATGTACATGACCACCGAGCGTAGCGGGTGTGGGGAGGTGGGTCAATAGAATATATGTATATTATGGCACTACACTTTTCACCGGGAAATATAAGCCATTATTTTAACGGTAAAAGATGCCGCAAGATGATCTCGAAAACACCGAAAATCAGCTAAATCCAGGGGCTGGATGTTAAAGATGGGCTAACCAACCCCCATGTAGGGCCGAATTCATTCGGCCAACAGCAGAATTGGTCGAATGAATTCGACCCTATGGCTCTGTTTTTTCTGGGAAATATGCACAGTGCCCTCTGATGCAGCACTCCCTGCATCTGGGCTTTTTGGTACAGATGTTTTTCCCGTGCCTTACGATCAGGGCATGGTATTCGTTGAACAGATCGACGTTCGATTCCAAATTCGATTCGAAGAAACTTCGCAGCTTCTCGTAGCTTTCGTCACCGGCTATCAGGCCGATGCGGGAAAACAGACGCCGCGTATAGGCATCGATGACAAAGACAGGCCTCTCAAAGGCATACAGCATGATGTCATCCGCGGTTTCCGGACCAACACCGTTTACGCCGAGCAGTGATTCTCTCAAGGGTCCATCCGCCATCCGGGATAGCGATGTCTCACCGCCCTGCGCCTGCAGGAATTCGCAGAGATTGTGCAGCCGTTGTGCCTTTACGTTGAAGTATCCCGCCGGCCGTATGAGCTGTGCCAGTTCCTCCCGACCGAGCCGTCCGATGGCATCGAGAAACAAAAGGTCGTGAGATTTGAGATTACCGATCGCGCGTTCGACATTGGTCCAGGCTGTATTCTGGGTGAGTACTGCGCCGACCATGATCTCGAAGACCGAATCTCCGGGCCACCAGTGTTGCGGGCCATAGTGTGAACGCAGAACTTCGAACGATTCCCGGAGAGTATGACCGGGTTTGGAGTTAGGGCGTGTCAACCCGGTCTGCGCTGGCCCCTCTTTCGGGGGGACTTGGAAAATCCGGCGGCGCTGTGCCCTTTTGGCCGCCTTATGCTGCCGGGAAAACCCGCAAGTTCTCTCAGCGCCTTGAGTTCATCAGGTGTCAGTACACGATGACGACCGGCCGGCAGACGGGTGTCCAGCATCACGGGACCGAAACGCACCCGTTTCAATCTGCTGACCTTGACACCCACCGCCTCCCAGAGCCGTCGGACCTCCCGCTTTCTGCCCTCCATGATCACCACATGAAACCAGCGATTGCTGCCTTCTCCACCGGATTCCACGATATCTTCAAAACGGGCAAAGCCATCTTCCAGCACAACCCCTTCAACCAGCTTCCGCAGCGCCTGTTCACTCACCTCACCATGGACCCGTACTGCATATTCCCTCTCGACCTGGCGAGAAGGGTGCATCAGCCGGTTTGCCAATTCTCCGTCGGTGGTGAAGATCAAGAGCCCCGTGGTATTGATGTCGAGCCGCCCGACCGCTATCCAACGCCCGCCATACAACGGGGGCAGACTGTTGAATACCGTAGGCCTGCCCTGGGGGTCTGACCTGGTGACCAGCTCACCCAGGGGTTTGTTGTAAACGATGCACCGGGATTCATTTTTCTGAAGACGCCTGGCGCCGACCCGGCGTTTTCCTATGGTAACCCGGTCTTCCGAGGTGATGCGATCACCCAGTTTCGCGACCTGTCCGTTGACCTGGATCTCTCCGGCCTCGATCAAACGCTCGATCTCCCGGCGGGAGCCCAGACCGGCGTTCGCGAGTACCTTTTGGATTCGCTCCGCCTTGGGGAAACCCGGTTTAACCATCTGGCTTCCCGGTTTCCGGCTCCCCATTACCCGGTTGCGGCGGTTTCCGGTCAGTCGCTGTCTCCCCGGCAGCCTCCGGTTGCGGTGCTCCCGGTGAATTCTCTCCCTCCAGGGCGATCGCCCGGGGATTCTCATCGCCGGCGCCGGCCTCGCCGGGTGTGGGTGCTTCCCCGGTGCCGGCAACTTCCATCCCCGGGATGCCAAGCTCGAGTTCTCTGTTGATGGAATCCAGATCCCGTATCTCCTGCAGCGTGGGCAGTTCGTCCAGGCTCTTTAATCCAAAATAATTGAGAAACTCCCGGGTGGTGGCATACAGCGAGGGTTTTCCCGGAACGTCCCTGTGCCCGATCACGCGAATCCACTCCCTCTCCAGCATGGTCTTGATGATATTGGTACTGACGCTCACGCCGCGAATATCCTCTATCTCACCGCGCGTGATTGGCTGCCTGTAGGCTATGAGGGCCAGGGTTTCGAGCATGGCGCGGGAATATCTGGGTGGCCGCTCCTCCCAGAGCTTTGACACCACAGGGGCATACTCCGGCCGAACACTGATTCTGAACCCGCCGCCCACCTCGACCAACTCGCAGCCCCTGCCCTCGTAATCCCCGATCAGTTCCTCGAGCACCTCGCGAAGCCTCTTTTTGGCCGGCCGCTGTTCTTCGGAAAACAGGTCCAGGATATTGTCCAGAGTCAATGCTCCCCCGGCTGCAAGGAGTGCGGCCTCCACAACAGGTTTCAGACCCGGGTCGCTCATGTCAGTTCGAAACCCCCTTTACGTGAATGGTGCCGAAGGGTTCGGCCTGCACCATTTCCAGCAGCGATCCCTTCATGAGTTCCAGAATCGCCAGAAAGGTGACCACAACCCCCAGCCGCCCTTCCTCGATCGTGAACAGATCCGTAAACTTGGTGAAGCTGTCGCCGCTGAGGGTATCCAGGATCATGGTCATGCGCTCACGTACCGAAAGGGGTTCCAGCTGTACCCGGTGATGACTGTACATCTCCGCACGCTGGAGCACATCCTGCAGCGCCAGCAGTATCTCCTTGAGATCCACGTCCGGAAAAGGCCGCTCCACGTTGTGGTCCGGCAGATCCGCCTGGGCCTGGAACACGTCCCTGCCCAGTCTTGGCAGGTTATCCAGATCCTCCGCTGCCTGTTTGTACCGTTCATACTCCTGCAGGCGGCGAATAAGCTCGGCCCGGGGATCGGACTCCTCATCCTCATCCTCTTCGTGCCGCGGCAGGAGCATCCTCGACTTGATCTCGGCAAGCATGGCCGCCATCACCAGATACTCCGCCGCCAGTTCCAGACGCAGTTCCTTCATGAACTCCACGTACTCCATGTACTGGGCGGTGATCTGCGCGATGGGAATCTCCAGGATATCCAGGTTCTGGCGCTTGATCAGGTACAGCAGCAGATCGAGGGGCCCCTCGAAGGCATCCAGGAAAACCTCCAGGGCATCCGGCGGGATGTACAGATCCTTCGGCAGCGTGGACCAGGGCTCTCCCTGCACCACCGCAAAAGGCATTTCCGCCTGTTCGGGATGATGACGCTCTTCGACCTGTGATTCCGGCTCAGCCATGTCAGACCCGGTCAGCGATAGTTGAGAGACATGGCCTGGCGCACCTCTGCCAGGGTTTCCCCTGCCTGCTTTGCGGCTGCCTTGCAGCCTTCATCGATGATGGAGCGTACCAGATCCGGTTGTTCCTCGAACTCCCGTGCCCGCTCCTGCATGGGCTTCAGTTCCTCCAGAACCGCATCGATCACCGGCTGCTTGCACTCGATGCAGCCTATCCCGGCGGTGCGACAACCCTCCTGGACCCAGGACTTCACCTCTTCGGTCGAATAGACCTCGTGAAACTGCCATACGGGGCATCTTGCCGGATCGCCCGGATCCGTGCGGCGCACCCTGTTGGTATCCGTCGGCATGGTTCGCAGCGCCTTCTCCACGGTCTCCGGGGCATCCCTGAGAGCGATGGTATTATTGTAGGACTTCGACATCTTCTGTCCGTCCAGGCCCGGCATTTTCGAAGCCCTGGTCAGCAACGGCTGGGGTTCGGGCAGTATCTGCCGGCCGCTCCCCTCCAGGTATCCGGACAATCGTTCCCGATCATCGACCGACAGATTCTGCTGATTCTCCAGCAAGTTGCGGGCAGCCTCCAGGGCCGCCTGATCCCCCTGTTCCTGAAACGCCTTGCGTTGCTGGGAGAACAGCTTGGCGGCCTTCTTGCCCATCTTCTTTTTTGCGGCCTCCGCCATGGACTCGAAATCCGCCTCTCTCCCATAGATGTGGTTGAAGCGGCGCGCCACCTCCCGTGTGAGCTCCACATGGGCCACCTGATCCTCACCCACGGGAACCATGCCCGCCTTGTAGATCAGGATATCGGCGGCCTGCAGCAGGGGATAGCCGAGAAAACCATAGGTGGCAAGATCCCGCTCCTTCAGTTTTTCCTGCTGGTCCTTGTAGCTGGGCACCCGTTCCAACCATCCCAGGGGTGTGATCATGGACAAAAGCAGATGCAGTTCGGCGTGCTCGGGGATTCGGGACTGGATAAAGATCTTCGCCTTCGCCGGATCGATGCCGGCGGCCAGCCAGTCGATCACCATATCCCAGATACTTTCCGGGATGATGGAGGGATCTTCGTAATGGGTGGTCAACGCATGCCAGTCGGCCACGAAAAAATAGCAATCGTATTCGTGTTGCAGTTCCACCCAGTTCTTCAATACCCCATGGTGATGGCCGAGGTGCAGGCGTCCGGTGGGGCGCATTCCTGAGAGTACACGGGCGTGCTGGGCGGGAACGAAGTTCAAAGCAGATTTCCTCGTACTTTCAATAGAGCAAGAAACGGATTAATAACTGAATCTGGTCTTTGGGCAGGGGCAACAGACCAAAAACGAAATTGGCTGCCGGAGACAGTATCGCCCCCAGCGTACCCGTCACCAGCAGTAACACGATGATGATCAGACCATAGGGTTCGAGTTTGGAAAAAACCAGTGACAACTTACCCGGCAGCAATGAATTGAGCACCCTCCCCCCGTCCAGCGGGAGAATCGGCAAAAGGTTGAGTACCATCAGGATGGTATTGATGAGGATACCCGCGCCACCCATCAAGATCAGCGGCATGGCGATCCAGCTCGACACGGGCGCCAGGAATACACCGGCCTGGATCAGAAGCGCCCAGATCACCGCCATGATCAGATTGACCATCGGACCGGCGAGCGCCACCAGGGCCATGTCCCGCCTGGGATGATTGAGCTGGCGCCAGTTGACCGGAACCGGTTTGGCCCAGCCGAAAACGAACCCGGTCAACATGGTGAGCAGAGGAACCAGAACGGTACCGATAGGATCGATGTGGCGAAGGGGATTGATGGTCACCCGTCCCAGCATCTTTGCAGTCGAGTCCCCCAGCCGGTTGGCCATCCAGCCGTGTGCGGCCTCGTGCACGGTGATCGCGAGCAGTACGGGGATTATAAATACCGAGACTTTCTGTAGCGTCGTGAGTCCTTCCATGGCGCGGATTATACCTGAGGCTGCCCGTCGAACAGGGATATATCCCCTTTACCGACCCTGATAACCCGGGGTATCTCCTCCTCCATGCCGATAACCGTCGTCGGCTCAAAGCCGCAATATCCCCCGTCGATGACCAGGTCCACTTCGTGACCCAGGATGTCTCTCATCTCGTAGGGGTCTGTCAAAGGCATCTCCTCGCCGGGCAGGATGAGGGTGGAGCTCATCAGCGGTTCTCCCAGGTTTTCCAGGAGCGCCTGCGCGATCCGGTTGTCGGGAACCCGGATACCGATGGTCTTGCGCTTGGCATGCTGCAACCTTCTGGGAACCTGTTTTGTGGCCTTGTGGATGAAGGTATAGGGGCCCGGGGTCAGCGATTTCAACATCCTGTAGTGCTGATTTCCCACCTTTGCATACGTGGCGATTTCAGAAAGATCCCGGCAAACCAGGGTAAAGTTGTGCTTGTCATCGAGCCTGCGGATGAGGCGAATACGTTCCATAGCCCCCTTGTCGCCGATTCGGCAACCGAAAGCATAGCTGGAGTCGGTGGGATATACGATCAATCCTCCCTGATCGACAATATCCACAACCTGCCGGATCAGCCTGATCTGGGGATCTTCCGGATGAATCTGGAAAAACTGGGCCATCTGGATGCTGGGTACTGGAACCGCTTTGAAAAAAACCCACATGATACACGCTGAAACAATCCACGGCTGTAAAAAACACCATGAAATGGCACTTACGCCTCAGTGCCCATGAGATTCGCGGGAATCGGAACCCGGCGGTGACAGATCCAGCCGCCACCGGCTCCAGATGGGTGTGGTACCGGCGGGCAGCCGCGGCATTCGACCCAGTTTGAGCCAGGATTGATCGGGCCCGTGATAATCGGACCCGG
>JAHEHQ010000108.1 GCA_024644505.1 Gammaproteobacteria bacterium | reverse complement strand
ACACTCCGCTGACCGCTGACCGCTGACCGCTGACCGCTGACCGCTGACCGCTGACCGCTGACCGCTGACCGCTGACTTGCCGGCGGAGATAAAAAAGGGGCGCCACCTCTGTGGCACCCCTGAGCTGGGGATAGACCCCCTCCGTCGTTGTTATCCCGGATGGACTACTTCATGGCATGTTTCTGTGCGTGCTCGGCCCTCATCCGCTTTTCTTCCTCCAGGATGGTGTTGACCGCGGTCTTCAGAGGTGCCCAACCGTACCAGTGCATGTAGTCGTTGCTGACATGGAAGGCACCCTGGAAGGTACGCTGGCGGTACTCGAGCATGATCAGGTAGAGTTCCTGCTCGATCTTGGTCTTGGCGTCATAGTACTGGAGCAGGTCGGGTGCGTATTTCCAGCCCTCGGGCTTCTGCAGTATGCCGTCTTTGTAGAGTCCCTGAACCGCTGCGATTGCCTTGGCAAACTCGCGGTCGGCCGCCTTCACGATCTCGTCGGATGCCTTGAAGTGCTCGTTCACGAAGCCCATTGAGTGGCACTTGTTGCAATTGGCCTTCATCTGGGTGCGCAGCTCGTTGAACTCTTCGGGACCGCGGGCGGCCTGTGCCTGCACCACGATCTCGACAAACCTCTCCGTCGGCTGGAACGATGCATCCAGTACACCGGCGGCCTGCAGGATCAGGGCCCGGTCAAGGGTCCACTGGGGATCATCGTCCACGTCCATGTAGTTTCCGGAGGGCAGGGCGGCTGCCAGTGTGGTCAGAGGATCCTTGAGTGATGGGGCGACCTCGATAAGGGCCAGAACATTTTCTTTGGTGGGTATGCGCAGACCCAGGAAGCCCCAGGGGGTTCTCACTTCATGGTTGCCTTCCATCAGGTGGCAGGTCTGGCAGGAGGGTGCACGTTTCTCTTCTACGTGGCCTTCGATACCCCAGACCACGCCATGTTTGGAGGAGGTGTACATCTCCCACTGGGGATGGTCGAATCCCATGTGGCAGTTGGAGCAGGCCCGGGGGTCCTTGGCCTCGGATGCCCTGAAACTGTGGCGGGTGTGGCAGGCATCGCACTGGGCGTTACCGTAGCGGTACCCGGCCGCCTCCTTGCCGCCGTCATACTTGAGTTCGGCCTCGTTGTTTCCGTCGGTCACGCCCATCAGCCCCTTTTGGCCGATCTTGTGACAGCCGGAGCAGCCGCGATAGCCTTTCTCCGTGATGGCTCCCGGCTGTCCATGCCAGGCAATCTGGGACTTCATCACCATCCAGCCCAGGTTGTGCTTCCCGCCCTTGTGCTGATTCATCTGCTTCTTGTGGCACTCGCCGCAGGTTTCCAATGTCGGCATCTCCGACTTGGCGAAGTCTTCCATGGTCTTGTGCTTCACGCCGTGGCAGTCGTGACAGCGGACCTCGTCATTGGCTTTCTTGGTATTCGCATGGGGGGATTCCAGGTGCTGCTTGACGATGCCGGGAGTGACATTGATGTGGCAGCCCACGCAATCCTTGTTGGCGACCTGGTCCTCGTCAAAGGTCTTGACCGCCATGTCCGCCGCCAGTGATAGGCCGGTCTGACCCAGGGAAATGAAGAGTCCGCAACTAACGGAGAGTAGCCATCGGTGGAGTTTCATCTCGCACACTCCTTGAATTCTTGTTATGCACCGGGCGGGGTATCCCCGTAACGGTGACTGAATGGTTTTTGTAGCTAAGGAACCGGTACTGCTTTTACTCATATGTGCACATTATCCGGCATCCGATCCAGGGTGGGTCGCGACCTCCTGCCCCCGGGATGCCCTTGTACGCATTGCATAAGCTAACCTGTTAAACGAGTTCACACTTTGACTGAAGTCAAAACCGACCGGACCCGATTGCCTTATTGACGATGGTCAATGCGGCCCGGAAGGTGGATGTAGGATACTGCTGACTTTATGATTGACCCGAAAAATGTCCGGATCCTCCCATGACCACGATTACCGAAACCATGACATCGGACCACCGCCACTGCGATGGGCTGTTTGCGGAAACAGAGACGCTCATTGCCGACGGGGACTGGGAGAATGGTGCCCAGGGCTTTGCCGAATTCAGAAAAACCACCGAACACCACTTCGCCGTGGAGGAGGATGTGTTTTTTCCGGATTTCGAGCAGAGGACAGGCCAGACCATGGGTCCCACCCGGATGATGCGCATGGAGCATGAACAGATGCGTCAGCTGTTTTCAGAGTTGGCGGAGGCGTTGGAAAACAGGGACAAGGACGGCTACCTTGGGTTTTCGGAAACCCTGATGATACTGATGCAACAGCATAATATGAAGGAAGAGCAGGTGCTTTACCGTATGATGGACCAGGTTTACGGGGAGGAGATCAACGACCTCCTGAATCAGGCAGGCAGTTTTTAACCCCTTGGGGGGACCAATCGGGGCAGGCGATGGAACATCTTCTCGATGTGAGCACGCTGGAACCCTGTGAGCCCCTGGAACTTACGCTCTCCGCAACCCGGGAACTGCCGACCGGTGACTACCTGAAGGTCGTTCACCGCAGGGAACCCCACCCTTTGTTCCCGCTCCTTGAAAAGTCCGGTTTTTCCTGGTTGTGCAGGCCCGGCGGTGAGGCGGGCTTCGAGATCTTTATCTGGCACCGGGGCGACAGGACGGCGGAAGGCGACGTTGTTCATAGGGCATTATGCTGAATACCGCCCACCTCTCTCTTGAGCAGGCGCCGCCGATTTCCATTCCCTTCCGTTTTTTTCTGACCGCGCCCCTGTTCGGTGCCGCAGCGGGCGTCGTCCTGATATGGGCTGGCGACGCGGCCATGGTTTCCCGCTGGAGTCCGATAGTCCTCGCCCTGACCCACCTGATCACCCTGGGATTTCTGACGATGGTGATGTGTGGGGCCATGATGCAGATGTTGCCCGTGCTGGCCGGTTCACCGGTGCCTGGCGCAGGGCCCGTTGGCACGCTGTCCCATCTGGCGCTGTCCCTGGGTACCGGTGCCCTGGTTCACGCCTTCATTCAGGGAAGTGCCGGCTGGATGAAGCTGGCGGTCCTGTTGTTGGGTGTCGGGTTTGGGATTTTTGCTGTCGCTGTCGGTCTGGCCCTGGCCCGGGTGAAACTTTCCAGCCCTACGGTAACGGGGATGCGCTGGGCACTGGTCTCGCTTGTGATAACCGTTGTACTGGGAGCTTTGGTTTCCGTGGGCCTTTTCGGCGTCGTGTCATTGAATAACCTGGCCGCTTACACCGACCTGCATCTGGGATGGGGTCTGCTGGGCTGGATGGGGATCCTGCTCATCGGGGTCTCGTACCAGGTGGTTCCCATGTTTCAGGTCACACCGGAATATCCCAAACTCATGCAGGAACGCCTGACCCCGAGCCTGCTCTTCGGCCTGGTTGGATGGTTTCTTTTCGAGACAGGGGTAATTCGGGGTTACTGGTCACCCCTTGTTCCGGGCTGCTGGATGCTCCTGGTGACAGCGGGTTATCCCTGGTTCGCCGGGACGACGCTGCGCATCCAGCGACTCAGAAAAAGACAGGTTTCCGATGTTACCCTGCGCTTCTGGCGTGTGGGTTTGATCGGGATTCTGTCCGGCTATCTGGTCTGGCTCATAGGCCGGGTTTTTCCTGACGCGGCAACTGCCCCCCGGTATCCGCTGCTGCTCGGTATCCTGCTGTTTTTAGGCGGCGTTTTTCCCCTGGTCAACGGGATGCTTTATAAAATAGTCCCATTCCTCTCCTGGTTCCACCTGCAAAACCGTCAGCTGGCATTGGGGGCCTTTCATGTCAAGCTGCCCCATATGAAGGGCTTCATTGCGGATCGGGAGGCCAAACTGCAATTCCATCTCTATCTCGCTGCTCTGTTTCTCGCATTGGCGGCGTTGTTCTGGCCGGTGTTTTTTACCCGGCCCGCTGGTGCGTTTCTGGTTCTGACAAACCTGATGCTCGGATACAACCTTTTGCGTGCGGTGATGCGATATCGCGGCACCAAAGCATTGCTGAACCCGTTAGATTCCCACTAGAATACTGCGGTTTTCCCTTATGATCCCGTGGTGTAAACTTCTCTTACACTTAACCTGATGAGTATCAGCCGTTTTCCTGATTGGTCGTTTCGTTCCGAAAAAACCCATGTAACGGCGAGGCAAACTGAACAATAAATGTCTGTAGAACTGAACCAAGCCTACCTGTTCGCCCGGTTGGACGAGTCACAGATGGACCGGGTGAAGGCCATGAGCCAGACCATCAGTCTGGAAGACGGCGAGGCGCTGTTCGAGGTGGGTGATCAGGCGAAACGTTTCTTCCTGGTGGTGGACGGCAAGATCAAGCTCTCCCGGCTCTCCCTCAACGGCAATGAAAAGGTGATCGAGGTGGTGCGGCCCGGCCACACCTTTGCAGAGGCCTTGATGTTCCTTGACCGTCCCAACTATCCGGTCAGGGCGACGGCCATCGGAAAGACCCGGCTGACGTCTTTCGACAGCCGGCTGTTCAAGCAGTTGTTGAGGGAATCGGTGGATACCTGCTTCCGGGTGATGGGAGACATGAGTCAGCGGCTCAGGCACCTGATCAAGGAGATCGATGACCTGACGCTTCAGAGTGCCACGGGGCGGGTTGCGGGCTACCTGTGCGGCCAGTACGTCTATCAGGGCCAGGATCGGGTGGAGTTCGACCTGGATACGCCGAAAGGCATTCTGGCATCGAGACTGTCGGTAAAGCCGGAAACATTCTCACGGATTCTGCACAACTTTGCCGATCAGGGCGTGGTGAAGGTGACGGGCGGGCACATCGAGATTCTGGATCCGGTAAGGTTGCGGGACTACGCCCAGTCCGCCGGGGTTTGCGGCCAGAGCGTCAGCCCGACCCTGGAAACGCTACGCTGACCGCAACGCCGTCAGGCGTTGCCCCGGTTCTTCATGTTCGTCCCCTGTTCCCGGGCAAAATCCAGCATGCGGCGGATGGGGATTACCGCCTTTTTCCTGATCGGCTCATCGATAACCACCTCGTTGCCGCCGTTCAACAGCACCTCCTCCAGGTTCTGCAGCGAGTTCATGCCCATCCAGGGGCAATGGGCGCAACTTCGACAGGTGGCGCCTTCTCCGGCAGTCGGGGCTTCGATCAGGATCTTTGACGGGGCGAGCTGCTGCATCTTGTGAAAGATCCCGCCGTCTGTGGCGACAATAAATTCCCGATTATCCATTTCCACCACGGCCTTGATCAGCCGGGTGGTCGAACCCACCACATCGGCCTGTTCGATCACCGCCTCGGGCGATTCCGGGTGTACCAGCACCGCCGCGTCCGGATGTAACCTGCGGATGCGCTCCAATGCGACCGACTTGAACTCCTCGTGAACCACACAGGAGCCCTGCCATAACAGCATGTCTGCGCCTGTGACGCTTTGTATGTACCGGCCCAGGTGTTTGTCGGGTGCCCAGAGAATCTTTTCTCCCCGGGCGGCGAGGTGCTTGACAATAGGCAGCGCGATACCTGAGGTGACCACCCAGTCCGATCTTGCCTTCACCGCTGCGCTGGTATTGGCGTACACCACCACTGTGTGATCCGGGTGCTGGTCGCAAAATCGGCTGAATGCCTCCGCAGGGCAGCCTTCGTCCAGTGAGCAGGTGGCGTTGAGGTCCGGCATCAGGACCCGTTTCTCCGGGTTCAGTATCTTGGCGGTTTCCCCCATGAAACGCACACCGCAGACCACCAGTGTTTTGGCTTTCTGATCACTGCCGAATCGAGCCATCTCCAAGGAGTCCGCAACGCAGCCGCCGCTCTCTTCAGCCAGATTCTGCAGTTCCCCATCGGTGTAGTAATGGGCCACCAGCACCGCATCCTGCTCCTGCAGCAGTCGGCGGATTCGTCCTTTGAGCGCCTCGGTTTCCTCCGGGCCAAGGTTCGGCCACTGGGGGTGAGGCGGGACCTTTATCAGGCCCGGGATGGTCGGCTCCGGGTTCAACTTCTGTTGCATGGTCGTAAGGGGTATTCTTTTTGACAGGTACCTGTATCGGGTTCTGGAAAGCGCTAAACGGTTGTCTCGGGTAGCGGCGCTCCGGGCTTTTCCTTCCCCTCGTCGGTTGCTGTTTTCTTGGGGAGATCTTCACCCGAAGGATTGGTGAAGCGGTCGTTCAGGGTTTGCACATAGTTGTCTGCGTCCTCGATCACCTGCCTGAGACGCTTTCGGGAGAAGCGCCCCCAGCCAACCGGCGACTTGCTGAATATACTGCGCCAGGGTTTGGTGTTGCGCTGGAAGGCACGGGCCAGATTGCCCCGGATCCCCAGCTTTTCCCCGTGCCGTGCCAGGTGAGTGCCTATCGACCGGGCAGCCAGGATTCTTATCGTGAAATGAAGCCCGAGTACCACCAGCACCACGACGATTATGCTGGCATAGAGCGCCGTGCTGTTGGATGACAGGGATTCGAGCCAGGGTGGCGCGAAGGCCATACCCTGCCAGTAATCCATGTTGATGCTCCAGATCAGCAGCATCACCAGTGCCAGGCCGAATACCATCGCGTCACCCCAGAGCACCCGCTTTTTCCATCGTGCCATGGCCGCCTGCAGGGCCGGGACGGCCCGCTCCTCGATGTCGAGGGCGGTTTTTTCCAGGGATCCGACGATTCGGTAGGCCCGTTCGATCTCCACTTCCCGCATGCGGCCGTGAATCTCTTCCATGTCGGCGTCGCGTTTTCGTTCAAATCGTTCCCGCAGTTTGTCGTCTTCAATGGGGACGGCCGCATCCGGATTGTAGATCGTATAAAAACGACCGGCGGTGAGCCCCCTTTCTCCCATGGCCCGCTGCCAGGCTGCGACCACCTCCTCGGGATTGTCTTCACGGGCGGTTGTGTCGATCTGGTTGAGGATGTAGAGAAACTTGCCCGAATCCGGGCGGTTGATGGTATTGCTCACCAGATGATCCAGGGTGTCCTTCATGGCTCCCGGCTCGGGGTGTCTGGCATCGAAAAAGACCAGTACCAGATCCGACAGGTCTATGATGTGGTCCGTGAGCCGCAGGGTTGCGGTTCGCTGGGCATCTGCGTCGAAACCCGGTGAGTCGATGAGTATTTTCCCGCGCAGTTGTTCGCTGTGGCAGGTTTTGAGCTGCAGATAAGCGTCTATTCGCTGGCCTTCGCCCACCGATACCTGTTCGATCTCGTTGCTGATCTGGTAGAAGGGGAAGCGGGGATCCGAGTCCAGCGCGACCCCCGGGAGGGTGTGGGCCGTTTTCTCCCTGCTGTAACAGATGACGGTGAACCGGTCGTCCACGGCCTGGTTTCCGGACCGTTGAAGCTGTTGCTCCAGGTAATGGTTGATGAAGGTCGACTTTCCCGAGGAGAAGGTGCCCAGTACCGTTATCAACGGCCACCAGGGTATCTGTGTGGCATGGGATTCATCGCTGCCTATCAGCCGCATCCTGCGGGCGACGCGATCCAGCTTTTTGAAGCTTTGCACCGTATTGAGAAGGATGGGGTTTTCCTGTTCGAGATGGCTCTCGAGGTGTTTCAGGCGCCCATGGATAAGTTTTTCAGCCGAATTCATACCCTGCTCCGGAAGCTGTTTAGAGTGAATGTCAGGTTGGTTTGAATCAATGGATTTGCGTAGCCCAGAACCGATGATCCCTACGGATCCATCTTAACGCGCTATCGGGTCCCTGGACAGCCCGCGGATCAAGGGAATCACCGGTTTTCCTGCGTTCCCGACGATCAATGAGACGAAGAATCCGGATAATGCAATAAATTAATAAACATTAAAATTATAATATTTGAAGAATCTTCAAAAACTTCGGTCTCCTTTGTTGCATTAAACAGGCCCATAAGAGATACTGCTGAGGTCAATAATAAAGCGTTTCCAGTAAGGAAATAGCGGCTAAAGACAGTGCTTCGCAATGACATTAATGAATGGTAATTCCGGGAGGTAGAGATGGCTGATCTTTTTTCCGATGAATGGATGAAAGGCTATATGGAACAATGGAATGCGGATGCTGATTTATGTAATGCCCTGGCCCAGATAGGGTTTGGGAGCGTGATCGGTTACGGATTCGAGGGAGAGGATCAGCCGCGTGGCCAGATCACGGTTGAGAATGGCCAGGCGGTCAGCGCCGGTGCCTACAACGGTGAAACGCTGAACTGGGATATCCGC
>JAHEHQ010000002.1 GCA_024644505.1 Gammaproteobacteria bacterium | reverse complement strand
GTGCCGCCGTCGGCGGTGCTGGGTATCTATGCCAGGGAGAACGGTCAGGGCATGCTTTTTCCGGATGGGGAGTTTTCGGAAGGGGAAAGTTCGGAAACCGATGAGGATCCCCCGTCACCGCCGGATCGACCGACCCTCAAGGTGATAAAATAGAAAGCGGTTGCCTCAGGGTCCGGTGGGTCAGCGCCTAGTGAATGTGCCGGTCCGGCGGGTCACCCGGAAGACCCAGGCTGAACTCTTCCAGATCGATGCCCACCAGCGTGATGTGTCCCGTATGGCGGCCGACCCCCTGTTCACTGTAATCGAAGCGAAACTGCCTGCGGACTCGAAGACCCCGGCCGGTCCAGCGCAGACCGATACGACGCAGGGCCACGGTTTGATCCAGAAACTGAAGGTCTCTCTGCCGGCAGGCCGCTTCACAGGCTCCGGTGGCGATCTCCCGGGCACGGGCGCTGTCCAGCCAGAACCAGAAGCCCAGGGCGATGATCAGAATGCCGGAAAGTGTAGACATGGAGTTGGTGTTTTTACCGGTAGTCCCGGTCATCGTCAATTCATTTGTTATGTTGGAAGGCCCTAAGGTGGCGGCAGGACGGCAGTCCTCACTCAGTTTAGCTGGTGGTTTTCCTGGACAGATAAGTAGGAGTGTATAAACGACATGGCATGGCTCGACCAATTCTCCCTGACCCTTATCATTATTGCCTGCATTCTGCTGGGACTGGCCCCTTTTTTTCCGGAGCCCCATATCTGGGAGAAATTGAAAATGCTGGCTGCGGGAGATCTCACCCGTCCCCTGGATATCTTTGATTTGATACTCCATGCGACGCCCTTCGTGGTGCTGATCCTGAAGCTGGTCCGAATGTGGCAATTGGGAAGGTGACAGGTCGTCGTGAAGCGTCTGTTGGTATTTTCGGATCTGGACGGCACCCTGCTGGACCACCACAGCTACAGCTGGGCCCCGGCCGGCGAGGCCCTGTCACGCATCGCCGAACGTGACATTCCCCTGATCCTGAGTTCCAGCAAAACCCGCGGCGAGATCCTGCAGCTGCGCCGGCAACTCAACAACGGCCATCCGTTTATCGTTGAAAACGGCAGTGCCGTTTATATCCCTGCCGGTTATTTCAAGCACCCCGTTGGCAAGCCGGGGGGAGAGTTTGAGTCCCGAATTTTTGCAACCGGGCGCGATAAGATACTCGAGGTGTTGGACTCACTGCGGAAGGCGCATGGTTTTTCGTTCCGTGGTTTCAACGACATGACAACCGAAGAGCTGGCGGCGGCCACCGGTCTGTCCCTGGAGGATGCGTGCAGGGCCAACCAGCGCGACTGTTCAGAGCCCATCCAGTGGTTGGGCAGTGACCGGGCACTTGGATTATTTCGTGAAACCCTGGCAAGCCATGGCCTGAACCTGCTGCGGGGCGGGCGCTTTCAGCATGTCATGGGTGACACCGACAAGGCTCGGGGGGTGCTGTGGCTTATGCAATGTTACCGGGCTGCCTGGCCGGACCGGGAGTTTCTCAGCGTTGCGTTGGGTGACAGCCCAAACGACCGGGTCATGCTGGAGACCTGCGATATCCCGGTGGTCATCAAGCCGGCCCGGGGAGAACCGCTGTGCCTTGAGGATTCCAATGGGGTGATTTATCCTGAAAAGCCCGGGCCGTCGGGCTGGCAGTGGGCCATGGATCGCCTGTTGGAGATGTACCCCGGCTAAGAGAATTCCTCTTCCAGGGATCTATTCCTATTCGCAGTTTGCGCGAGGTCAGATACAGTGGGCGACTTTTTCCAGAACGGTGTCATCACGACCCTCCATCATCTGCGCCACAGGTCCCTGGATAACATGGAGAGGGAGCTGCTCGAGTTTTCCCGTGTTCGTCCCATGTCCCTGGTCCTGCCGTCACTTTACTCGGAGTTGCAGGGACCGGCCCTGGAAAACATCATCCAGGAGTTGTGCAAGGTCCCTTATCTCACGGAGATCGTCGTCGGGCTGGACCGGGCGGATGAGAAGGAGTTCGACCACGCTAAAGAATATTTCGGCAGGCTGCCGCAGCGCCTCCGCATACTCTGGCAGGATGGCCCGAGGATGATGGCCCTGGACGAGAGGCTGAAGAATATCGGTCTGGCCCCCAATGAGAGGGGGAAAGGCAGGAATGTCTGGTACTGCTACGGATACATCCTTGCATCGGAACGGGCCAAGGCGGTCGCGCTGCACGATTGCGACATCATTACCTACGACCGGGAACTGCTGGCGAGACTGATATACCCGATTGCCAATCCCTCTTTCAACTACCAGTTCTGCAAGGGCTACTATTCGCGCATTGCCGACGGCTCCATCAACGGCCGGGTATGCCGCCTGCTTGTGACGCCCTTGATACGGGCGCTGCAGGAGGTGGTGGGAAACACTCCCTACCTGCAGTACCTGGACAGTTTTCGTTACCCCCTGGCCGGTGAGTTTTCCTTCCGGACCGATGTGGTGCGGGATATCAGGATCCCAAGCGACTGGGGGCTGGAGATCGGTGTGTTGTCAGAGGTGCACAGGAACTACTCGGCCAATCACCTGTGCCAGGTCGATATCACCGACAACTATGATCACAAGCACCAGTCGATCTCGTTCGATAACCCCGAGGCAGGGCTTTCGAAGATGAGCCAGGATATCTCCAAGACACTCTTCCGGAAACTGGCGGCCTCAGGCGTGGTGCTGTCGTCGGATACCTTCCGTGCCATCAAGGCAACCTACTACCGGATTGCCCTGGAATTTATCGATTCCTATCACAATGATGCGGAATTCAACGGTCTGTCTCTCGATCGCCATGGGGAGGAGCAGGCGGTTGAACTCTTCTACCAGAACATCATCAAGGCAGGGGAAACTTTTTTGGCCAACCCCATGGAGGTCCCCTTCATACCCAACTGGAACCGCGTGCTGAGTGCGATTCCCGATTTTCTTCAGCTGCTGGAACAGGCGGTTGAGGAGGATAACCGATAAGGCATTCTGAGCCGTTCCGGAGGATTAACCGCTGGTCGAATGAATTCGACCCTACCTGCCCTCGCGAGTCGTAGGGCCGAATTCATTCGGCCAAATTCGCCTCTACGGTTCAAATCTCTTCGGTTCAACTTGTCAGTTTCCGGATCAGATAATCCCTTCGCTTAAAAAAAATCTCAGCCTGGGCAAGTATCTCTTCCTCCGCCTTCTCCGAACTCCAGTCCCATGTCTGATTCGCAAATGTCAGGGCCCGGCCAAAATAGAGCCCCTTCAATGATTCGATGACACCGGGCGGCTTCCCCATCGCCTGGTAAGCGGCAATCATGTCGTAAACCGTCGTGGCCCATTGATCGGCGCTGATCTCTATGGACCCGTTATCGAACATGCGCCTGTAATCAGCGTAAAGATCCGGCGAGAGAATCTTCTCCAGCAGCCCCTGGTGCTGATAGAAGCCGGCATGGGCCTGTTTTTCGATTGCTTGGCGGTCGATGATCAGATCCTGGGGAGGGTCCAGCTTTTGAAGGCCGAAAAGCTCCTGCTGCTCAACTTCCGTCCAGTCTTTCCATTTGTTCACATTTTTTATGACTGTCAGGAAGGCTGTGCTCACCACCTGGATGAACATCGGTCCCAGCTTCGGCGCGCTGGGTTTGTGAACCTTGGCACCCAGTCCGGCGTTGCAGCATTTGAACCCGCCGAGAATGGCATTGAGGGTCATGAAAATGTCCACACCGTATTCATTGGTGGTGCGATGCCAGGGCTGACACACGAGGTGCCGGGCGAAGTTCCGCGACAAGGCGAAGTCTCCGCCGATGGGCTGACGAATATTCCTGCACAACAGACCGTATACCAGGGGGTAGGTCAGGTTGTTGGTTATGGTCCCGTCATATTTGTGGCGGGAGTAGAGTGGTGCCACGAAATCGTACCCGGCGGAAACCGGTTCCGCGAGATACTTGATCCATTCGGGGGAGACGCTCTCGAGATCTGAGTCGATACATACCAGAATGTCGGCTTTCAGCTCGATGAGCTTGCGGAACATGTTTTCGAAGTTGTAGCCCTTGCCCGGCGTGTCCGGTGGGGTGGTTATGTAGGTCTTCGGCGTCTTTGTGTCGGTTCCCAGAAACACCTGCTCCGTCCCATCCGGTGAGGCATTGTCGCAATTGATGATCACCGCCGACTTGTCGCCAAAATACTTTCTGATACCCTCGTCGGCCTGGCGGGTCGGATAATCAATATTGTCCGCTTCCATGAAAGAGGCGAGTCCCACCACCAGATCGGCTTCGGTAACGTTTAGGGGATTCTCTTCCCTCTCGTACATGACCTTTTCCTTATCGGCGGTCAGTTCACGAACTGACACTTGCTCGCAGCGGTGCGTGTATCCATGTTCCTGCCGCGATTCAAATGATCCTCGATTTCGGCGGCGTCACCGGCAACCCGGCCGTAGACGAAGGTCGTGAAGGCGCCGTACTCCAGGAAACGGTCATCGATCTCGCCTGCCACGAAGGGCTTCCAGAGCATCTTCAGAAGTATCACCGCAATCACCGCATCCACATTCACACAATAGACATTGCGGCTTACGCCAAAGGCGGCCAGCGCCTTGACCAGTTCATGATAGAACTCATGGAACAGGTTGTAGGTGCCCCGGCTTCGGAACAGATCGTGAACATAGACTTCCCGCGGATCATAGTTGACATCCTTGCCCTTGAATATGGGGTGATTGACGCAGGGGATCTTGTCGTAGGAGAGATTGCCCGCCGATTTGGCCGATGTCTTGTAGACCTTGAACTCCTTCGCGAAGTCAGCGGCGATGGCTGCGAGATCGAGCCCGTGCTCCGGATCCCCGGGATCCTTGACTCCCAGGCTGCCGAAGCGTTCGATGAGAAAACGCATGGCCTCGAAGCCGTTACCCCCATGGGCGTAGCCGGTGTGGGTGAGAAAACCGGCATAGGCCTTGTTGATCTGGACCCGCTCCGGTACTTCCGGCCCGTCGGCGCTGACCGCCCCCTTGGCCCCCTGGGCTGATATGGTGCCGGGGCCGTTGGTCACGGTCAGGCCCATCAGGATGGAAAAGGCAAAAAGTTCGTCTTCGCCGGGCCGTTGGGTCAACAGGGCCAGATAGGCGGTCTCGGTGAAACTCCACCCGGAGATGAGTTCCTGGTTGTCGACACCGCCGAACTGGTCCGCGGTCTGGCGTTCCTTTCGCACCGAGGCACCCACCATGGTGCTGAACACCCGTATGTGCCAGGGCATGTTCACCGCTGTCGTCATTGAAAGCCGTTTCAGGACCAGCGGGCGCCAGGCGAGATGACAGCAGATGGCCGCCAGCACGGCATCCGCCGTAGGATGACGGCCGCTCTGTTTTGCCAGGGACCGAAGCAGCTGTACAAAGATGGATTTCACGCCCCGTGCCTTTATCCCCGTGAGCATCGCCTCGCCGCGCGCGTCAGGCGTCTCTCCGGTCAGTTTTGCGGCCTGCTCCTGATACGAGGCCTGTTTCATTATCTCGCTGATATCAAATTTTTCGTCCTCGGGATCCGAAAGGCCGGTTTCCCGAAACAGGTCAATCAGGGTCCGCGCCGCTTCCCGAGAGGGGGCAACCATGCCGGGCCCCAGGATGCTCACTGCGGAACAAAGCGAGGTATTGGGGCTGTTTCCCGCCGTGCGGGCCGCCGCGGCAGCGTCCAGCATGGGGGAGCCGTGCAGATTGACATAGGCATTCAATGCGACGTTGGCCAGGGCGCTGCCGCCGGCATTGGGGTATTCGCGAATCAGGGACAGCACCAGGTTGTCTTCATAGGAACGGGTGGCGGCGTCCAGCACGCTCACACCCTGGAGCCGGCTCACCTGGGTCTGGGGGTCCATCATGGAGGCACCCGAGGCGTCTTTCATGGATTGGCGCGGCAGAATGATGCCCACCTGGCGATTGACGATCTCGATCTGTTCCCTGTAGGGGGAGACGGCCTCCACGGGCCGGATATCGAGTTGCGGCGGCAGTTCGATACCGCTGTCATCGGCAAACCAACACTTCAGGGAGAGGTTGCCCCTGGGCTCGAAATCCGGAATGAAACCGCTCTGGGACATCACGGCGGTCATGGCCGCGGGGATGTGGGCGATATTGGTGACCACGGCGCCCTTTGCGGAACAGACCGGGTTGTCTTCGGTGAAGATCGCGTCCACGCCCAGCTTCTCCATGAACCAGCGCTCTTTGGCTGCCGCATTGTCGCCGCTTCCGGCGATGGCTCCCGCGTGTCCGCAGGCCTTGGTCAGGCGGTCTTTCCAGCGGCCCACGACACAGGCCACCACGGGCTTGTGGAAGGTCAGGTCGCGCTCGTAGTATCCGCCGGGCTCGACGTACATCACGGCGGCCCGGCTGCGCCGGTCATTGTGAAAGGCGTTGGTGAACTCGGGTGCAGCGAAATGGATGTAGACGTCTTTGCCCGAGGAGTAGGACACGGTGGTGCCCCAGCCCGCCGTCAGCAGATAAACGGCGATGGTGGTGGTGAAGTTGCCCGAGTTGGAGTAGATGGCGACAGAACCGGGCACCAATGACTCCTCGGGGCTGCTGCCTCCCAGCGCGCCGCCGATGCGTACCCGGTGATGGGCATCCGCAATGCCCAGGCAGTTCGCGCCGAAGATGTCCACGCCCTGCTGCTGGCCGTACTGGCGTACGATGCGTGCGTCTTTCAGCGGTACCTTTTCGGTGAGTATCACCACCTTGGTCAGCTTGGGGTTGACCCGGATCGCCTCGATGACCGCGTCCTTGACACCGGAGGGGGGCACATAGACCACGGCCACGTTGAAACGGTGTCCGGCGTCCATTGCCTCCACCACGGTGTTGTAGACGGGAATGTCCCCGATCTCGGTTTTCAGTGAAGATCCCGATTTCCCCGGTTGGGTGCCGCAGACGATATTGCCTCCGGAATAGACGTGGCTGGTGGGCGTAACTGAACGGCTTTCGCTGCCCAGGATGTTGAGCACGCATACCCGGTCGTCGGTTGTCGCCAGTTCCGCCAGGGATTCGATACCCACATAGTAATGCTGAAAGGCCTCGAGACCTCTGGGCCGGAGATAGTCTTTACGATGCATCGATGAATGGGACATAGTGTTTTCCGGTGCTGTAATGCTTTGATATCAATGGGTCGTCGAAGATTGTGCCCTACGGGACATGGGGGTCAGGAGGAACCGCCCAGTCCCATCTGGCTGGCGATCTCCGCCTGTCCGCCTTCGCGCATCCATGTGTCGATGTGCTTGACGTAATTCACCACGCCGCTGATGGAGGAGTCGTGGCCGAACATCCGGTACGGCAGGCCCAGGGCGTCGAGCACATCTTTCATATAGGCCATGCCCCGGATCAGGTTGGGACCGCCGCGTCCCACCACCACGAACAGCGGCTTTGCTCCGTACTGGTTGAAGTAATCACGCAGGGCGTCGCCCATGGCTCGGAAGGTATTGTAGATGTCTGTGTTGTTGGCCTTGCCGCCGATGATGAACAGCACGTTGCTCTGACCCAGCCAGTGCTTGTATACGATGCTGCTGATGTCGTACATCTTCTTATAGGGCGGATTGCCGCCGAAGTCAGACGAAATGGTGCCCACGTCCCCCAGCATCTCGGTCACCAGCGCATTTGCACCCCCCCCGAAGGTCATGGCCGTGACCGTACCCTGGTCGTTGATGACGAACGCATCCGACTGCCCCTGGTAGGTGCGCAGTTCGTTCACCTCGAGTTCGAAGGTGGAGTAGTCTGTTGATTCCAGACTGCCTGGCAGATCCAGCCGCTTCCAGTTGGGATCATCGGTGTCGAAGCTGCACTTGAAGTCGCAGGCGACCGGGATCAGCCGGTCTTCATCCGGCATCATCCGTATCGGGTTCAGCTCCAGCACGCTCATGCCGTAGTTGTTGAACAGGTCCCATAGCTTGGGCAGGTTCTGCACCAGCGGACTGATGATCTCCTTGGGTGCGTGGATCCTGTCCAGGGCATTGGCGACGATGAAGCCCTTGAAACCGGTCAAGGCATCGAATGGGATGGTGGCGATCTGATCGGCTGACAACTCCTCGATGTCCACGCCGCCATGATGGGTGATGGTGAGGGTGGGTGCGCGGTACCGGGTGTCGTCAGTGATCGAGACGTAAATCTCGTGCTCCGCCGGGATCGCCCCCTCGAAGGTGACACCGTCGGCCTTGGCCCGGATGTTACCGACCCGGTGCTCGACGAAGAACAGGCGCTCCTTTTCCCGCATCGCGGTGTCGACGTCGGTAGCAAAGCCGATCAGGCCGGCCTTGCCCTTCTTGCCCACACCGCCCTTGAAGATGGGTTTGATCAGGATTCTGCCGTAACGGTCGATCAGGCTTTTGATCTGTTCCCTGGTGGCGTCCGGCCCCAGCACCTCCGGCGTCGGGTAACCGACATAATTGAGGAGCTGAGCCCCCCAGGACATGCCTGTGATCTGCATCCCGCCTCTCCTCTCTCTGGTTATGTTCTCGGCAGTTTATCCCCGGGATCCCATTTTCGGTTCACGCACCCACGCCTTTGCAGCAGGGTGCTGAATCAGGGGCCCGCGGATTCTAGTTGTAGTGGGTTGCCGGTCTTTATAATCTGAATCCCGGATCAAGATGTCAATGATCTTCTTGGGGGAATTTTCAGCGGCAGACCGGAACCCGGATTACCGCAGCCGGTCCAGTCGCAATCTTTCGCGCTTATCGAACAGCCGCCGGGAGCCCAGCCAGACGGCAAATGTCGCCCCCAGCCCGGTGCCGCCGGCAATCAGCATCAGGATCATGATCTGGTATTTGGCGGCATCCATCGGCGGGCTCCCCGCCAGGATCTGGCCGGTCATCATGCCCGGCAGGCTCACCACGCCGGCAGCCCCCATGGCATTGATGATCGGGATCAGTCCCGCTCGCAGCGCATCGCGGCGGATATCTCTGATGGCATTGTCCCAGTTCCAGCCCAGGGTCAGTTTGGCCTCGATGGCACCCCGGCGCTGCCACGCCTGCTGGGTCAGGTTGTCCAGCGCGATTGCCATACCGGTCATGGTGTTGCCCAACAGCATGCCCAGCAGGGGAATCAGGTACTGGGGCGTGTACCAAGGCTCTACCTGTACCACGACGTGCAGGGCCAGCAGGGTGATGCTGAATGAAGAGATGAACATGGACAGGGTGCCGATCCCCATGCCCCATAGACCCTTGAATCGCCGCTGCTGCCGGGCCATGACCTCGTAACCTGCCATGCTGAGCATGAACAGGGTGACGGCACCGATCAACAGGGGATTGGACTGGGCAAACAGCGCCTTCAATACCAGCCCGATGAGCATCAGCTGCAGGACACTTCGGACCGTCGCGATCAGCAACCGCCCCTCGATCCCCAGGTGCAGCCGCCAGGAGATGGCGGCCAGGGCCAGCACCAGCAGGGCGGCAATGGAGAGGTCCCAGGGGCTGAGCTGGATCAGTTCCATGTCTCGCACCTTAACATTCTGTCCTCTATCAGAAAGGCCCGGTCCGACACCCGCTCGCGCTGTTCGGGATCGTGGCTGACCCAGATCACCGCGGCCCCTTTCTCCCGACGATAGGTGTCGATCAGGGCTTCTACCCATTGACCGGTTTTCTGATCCAGATTGGCCGTGGGTTCGTCCAGAAGCAGGGCGCCCGGCTGTCCGGCCAGCAGGCGGATCAGCGCAAGGCGCTGTTTTTCACCGCTGGAAAGGCGGGCTATCGACCAGTCGAGGCTGTCGACGCCGAAACCCAGGTCCTGAAGATGGGGCGGTTCGGCGCCAGGCAGATGATCACGGACCCGATCGCCCCACCAGTGGCTTTCCGCGGGCAACAGACCGACCCGGCTTCTCCACTCGTGCCCCCGGATCCGGGACTGCCGCAGGCCATCGATGGCGGCATCCCCCTCGTGGGGATCCAGATCGGCGATGGCCCGCAACAACAAAGACTTGCCGCAGCCCGAGGGTCCCGCCAGGGTTATGCACTCACCCGGCCCCACCGTCAGGTCGATGGGATCGAGTCCCAGGCTCTGAAATTGATAGAGATGCAGGCTGGGCATAGACTCAGAGCCTGCGAAACACCAGGTCCCACACGCCGTGGCCAAGGCGCTGGCCCCGTTCTTCGAAACGGGTGGGAAACCGGTATTCGGGTTGGGGGGCGAAAATACCTTTGCCCGCGCAGTTCTCAAAATCCGTCGATGCGGTGAGTACGGACATCATGGATTGCGCATAGTCCTCCCAGTCCGTTGCTGCGTGAAACATGCCTCCCGGCCGTATGACCCTGGCAAGCCGGGCGACAAACTCGGGTTGCAGGATACGCCGTTTACGGTGGCGCCGCTTGTGCCAGGGATCCGGGAAGAACAGATACACGGCCTCCAGGCTGGCATCGTCCAGACAGTTGTCCAGCACCTCCACTGCGTCGTGGCGCATGATCCGCAGATTGGTGAGTCCGGATTCCGCGGTTTGCAGCAGCAGACGACCCACGCCGGGACGATGCACCTCGATCCCCAGATAGTTGTTCTCCGGGTTGGTCTGCGCCATGCGGGCAATGGATTCGCCGTTGCCGAACCCGATCTCCAGATATACGGGATTGGGGTTGCCGTACAGCCCGACAAGATCCAAGCGCCGGCGGTGAAAATCGATACCGAAACGCGGCCAGAATTCCTCGAAAGCCCGTTGCTGGCCCCGGGTGAGGCGCCCCTCCCGCAACACGTAACTGCGGATCGGGCGGCGTTGCTTTTCCTGTTCGGCCATGCCGGGTAAAAGTTACCGAACCGTTGTTATCCGCCCGACGGCGGCTTGGCCTTCGGCCCGGGTCCGCGTAACCTTGCCGTTAGAAAAACAGACCGTCAACCGGCGACGAAGCGGAGGCGAAGCGCTTGGCCGGCATGCGACCGGCAAGATAGGCCTCACGGCCTGCCTCCACCGCCTTTCTCATGGCCGAAGCCATCAGTATGGGGTCTTTTGCCGCGGCGATTGCCGTGTTCATGAGCACCCCGTCACACCCCAGTTCCATGGCGACGGAGGCATCGGAGGCGGTTCCCACGCCCGCGTCCACCAGGATGGGGACGCCGGCATTCTCGACGATGGTCAGCAGATTGAGCTTGTTTCGAATGCCCAGGCCGGAACCGATGGGTGCGGCCAGGGGCATCACCGCCACGCAGCCGATCTGCTCCAGTTCCCGGGCAATAATCGGGTCATCGCTGGTGTAGACCATGACATCGAAACCGTCCTTCACCAGTATCTCGGCGGCCTTCAGGGTTGCGATGGTATCCGGAAACAGGGTTCTTTCGTCTCCCAACACTTCCAGTTTTACCAGGTTGTGGCCGTCCAGGAGTTCCCTGGCCAGCCTGCAGGTGCGAACGGCGGTGTCCACGTCGTAACAACCGGCGGTGTTTGGCAGGATGGTGTAGCGTTCCGGAGGCAGGACCTCCAGGATATTGGGTTCGTTGCGGTTCTGACCGATATTCGTGCGTCGGATGGCGATGGTGACGATCTCTGCGCCGCTGGCTTCGATGGCCAGGCGCGTCTCTTCCAGATCCTTGTATTTACCCGTGCCCACCAGCAGCCGGGAATGATAATCCTGACCGCCGACGTTGAAAGTATCTTTAGTATTGCCGGACATGATAGTTGTCTGTTTGCTCGAAGCGTTTATGGTTGATAAAGGTCCGCATCATCCGCCCCCGATGGCCTGGATAATCTCCACTCTGTCTTTGTCAGTCAGAAGATGGCCTTCGAAGGTACTGCGGGGCACCAGTTCCTCGTTGACTTCAACAGCGATGCGCCGGTCGCCGAGATCCAGCATCCGGATCAGCTGCGCCATGCTGGTGCCTTCCGGGATCTGCCGGTCTTCACTGTTGATCTGAATTCGAATCATGCCTGCTGTCCGATGATTTCAAGAACTAGCGAGTTGGTCTCCCCGGGATGTAATCCCGAGAATACTACACTAAACTGGCGTCCATCGGGATGCAAAGGGGATAACAGCCGTGGGCCAGTGGACAGAAGATCTCATCTCCGTCGAGAGTGCCGGGACCCTAGACGGCCTCTTCCTGCAGAGGGTGCTTCGATCCGGCGACAGCGTGGCTTATCGGAGCTACGATCGCGCTGCCAAGGTATGGCAGGACTACACCTGGAGCTGGATGGCGACCGAGGTGGCGCGTTGGCAGAAGGCCCTCAGTGAAGAGGATCTCCATCCCGGGGATCGCGTGGCACTGGTGTTGCGCAACTGCCCCGAGTGGGTGATATTCGATCAGGCCTGCCTGGGACTCGGCCTGGTGGTGGTGCCGCTCTACACCGACGACCGCCCCGACAACGTCGACTACATTCTCAAGGATGCGGCGGTCAAACTGCTTCTGGTGCAGGATGCCGGCCGCTGGAAACGGCTGGCCCCCGCGATACAGGGTAACGATACCCTGCTGCGGGTGCTGATCAATGATCCCGGTCCGGATACCCAGTCCCTCGCCGGCTCCGATCCCAGGTTGAGGCAGGTGGATGACTGGCTGCCCGCCGGGAGCGCCGAACCCCACAGGCGAAACGGTGATCCGCACACCCTGGCCTCCATCGTCTACACCTCCGGCACCACGGGCAGACCTAAGGGCGTGATGCTGAGCCACTACAACATGCTCTCGGTGGCCCATGCGGCACTGACGGTCATCGACTGCTACCGGGAGGATGTTTTCCTCTCTTTTCTGCCCCTGTCCCACACCCTGGAGAGGACGGCGGGATACTACCTCCCCGTCATGACCGGCTCCACCGTGGCCTATGCCCGCTCCATCGGGCAACTGGCCCAGGACCTGGAAGTGATTCGTCCCACCGCCCTGATCGCCGTCCCCCGGATCTTCGAGCGGGTCTATGGGCGGTTGAACGAGCAGATGGCGGCGAAGTCAGCCTTCGCACGGCTACTTTTCGAGACGGCGATCAGTGTAGGCTGGCGGCGTTTTCTGTGGCAGCAGCATCGGCGGGGCTGGCGTCCCTCCCTGATGCTGTGGCCGCTGTTGCGGAAGCTGGTGGCATCCAAGATCAGCTCGAAGCTGGGTGGGCGATTGAGGATAGCCGTGAGTGGCGGGGCGCCTCTGTCGCCGGAAATCGCCAAGGTTTTCATCGGGCTGGACATCCCCATCATCCAGGGCTACGGCCTCACGGAAACCAGTCCGGTCATCAGCGTCAACACCCTGGAAGACAATGAACCCTCCAGCGTCGGCCTGCCGCTGCGCGGTATCGAGGTGAAAATCGGTGAAAATGACGAACTTCTGGTCAAGAGCCCCGGCGTGATGATGGGCTACTGGAACAACCATGCGGCCACCACTCAGATGATCGATTCGGATGGCTGGCTGCACACGGGCGATCAGGCGCGTATCGAGCGCGGTCACATCTACATCACCGGGCGGATCAAAGACATACTGGTCCTATCCAACGGAGAAAAGGTCCCCCCCGGAGACATGGAACTGGCCATTCTGCTCGACCCCCTGTTCGAACAGGTGATGGTGGTGGGTGAGGGTCAGGCGTATCTGAGTGCCATGGTGGTTCTGAATGCCGACCGTTGGCCCGGCTTCGCCCAGGACAACGGTCTGGACCCGATGAGCCCGGAAAGCCTTGCGAGCCCGAAACTGCATACCCTGGTCCTCGGACGCCTGAAGCACGCACTAAAGGATTTTCCGGGGTTCGCCAAGATCCGCCGGGTGAGCCTGCTTCTGGAACCCTGGACGGTGGACAGCGGCCTGCTGACACCGACCCTCAAGGTCAAGCGACCCCAGGTGATGGAGCGTTATGCTGAGCAGATAGGGGCCATGTACAGTCGCGGACCGGCTGGGGGAGATCACCGCTAATCGGCTTGCGCCAGAATAAGTTGCCGCATAAAATCGGCGCTCTATAATCGCGGGTGTAGTTCAATGGGTGAGCCGGAAGCCTTTGTCCAGCGGACAAAGGAAGTCCGGTGAACGACCGGACAGGATGTCCGGGCTGGAACGCGGCTACAGGGATGTAACAGTTCCAAAGGCTGAACAAGCCGTGCGGTCAAGTCAAGGCGGGTGTAGTTCAATGGTAGAACTTTAGCTTCCCAAGCTAATAGCGTGGGTTCGATTCCCATCACCCGCTCCAACTTTACCCCTGTGTTACTTACTTGTGCCCCGCCCGGGGATGAGTGGGTAAACCAACATTTTCGATCCAAACGCATTCAATCCGTCGGCAGAACTTTAGGGTCGCATTCATTTGAACAATGTTTAAGGGGAGGGTTGACCTCCTTATCTCCAATGGCAACCGCTTTTGGCCGAATGAGTTCGGCCCTACAACTTGACGAGCCGGATGTAGGGTCGAATTCATTCGACCAATTCGACCCGCACAAACGGTCGGGTCTCACCCTTTTATACAAACCACGGGTCCCAGCCGGGCGACCTTGCGTGAAAGCCCCGCATGATCAGCGGCATCCACCACTTCCGATACTTCCTTGTAGGCCCCTGGGGCTTCTTCCGCCACGCCGCGCAGCGAGGGGCTGCGAATCAGTATGCCTCGTTTCGCCAATGCATCGATCACCTGGCGTCCCTGCCATTGGCGTTTCGCGGCATTGCGGCTCATGGCCCGGCCGGCCCCGTGACAGGCCGAACCAAAAGAGCGCTCCTCGGACTCCCGGGTACCGGTGAGAATATAGGAGGAAGTGCCCATGGAACCGCCGATCAGGACCGGCTGACCCGTCGCCTTCAGGTCCTCCGGGAGGTCCCGATGCCCCGGCCCGAAGGCGCGGGTTGCCCCCTTTCTGTGCACATACAGGCGACGGGGCTTGCCTTCAACCAGGTGTTCCTCCACCTTGCAGGTGTTGTGGGAGACATCGTAGAGCAGGCGCAGATCCGCTTCCGGAAATACCCGGGAAAAGGCCCGTCTTGCCAGATGGGTCAGGATCTGGCGGTTGGCCAGTGCGCAGTTAATCCCGGCCCGCATGGCGCCCAGGTAGGCCTGCCCGATATTGGAGTCGATGGGCGCACAGGCGAGTTCCCTGTCGGGAAGCCGGATCCCGTGCTGCCCTGCTGAGAGCACCATCTTTTTCAGGAACTCGGTACCTATCTGGTGCCCGAGGCCCCGGGAGCCGCAGTGAATACTCACCAGTACATCCCCCGGGGCAATGCCGAAAGTCTCCCCGACTTCTTGATCGAACAGCTCCTGGACCTCCTGGACCTCCAGGTAGTGGTTGCCCGAGCCCAGAGTCCCCATCTCATCGCGTTGACGCAGTTTGGCACGGTCCGAAACGGCCGAGGGCACTGCATCCTCCATACACCCCTCGGATTCGATGCGTTGAAGGTCCTCATGCCTTCCATAGCCCTGTGCAACGGCCCATTGCGCGCCACCGGCCAGCATCGCCTTCATCTCTTTGGTATTGAGCCGGATGTCTCCGGTCCTGCCGAGACCGGCGGGAATGGTGTGAAAGAGTTCATCGGCCAGTCGCTCTTTGAGAGGCTCCAGTGCCTGGCGATCGATGCCCGTGATCAGGGTGCGCACGCCGCAGGAGATGTCGAACCCGACGCCCCCTGCAGAGACGACACCGCCCCGGTCGGCATCAAATGCGGCGACACCGCCGATGGGAAACCCGTATCCCCAGTGGGCATCAGGCATGGCGTAGGAAGCCTTGACTATCCCCGGCAGGGCAGCCACGTTGGTTGCCTGCTCGAAGACCTTGCGGTCCATGTCGTTGATGAGCCTTTCCGTGGCATAAATAATCACCGGGACCTGCATGTTGCCGGATGGGGGAATCTCCCACTCGGTTTCGGATCGCCGGACGGGTTTGACTGAAATCATGGTTCAGACGTCCACCACTGCCTGGGCCTGCCAGCTGCGGCCCCCATCGACTGGCCCCACGGACAGTGCCGTGTATGTGGCCCCCTTTACTTCCACCGCCGGCTGATGACGCGCACGGTCAACCGGCTCCCCCCAGGCGACGGCAATGAGTTCGTTACCCTGGATTTCGACCTGGAAGCGGCTGAACAACATACGGCGGGAAGACATCTCGAAGATCAGCGCATTCAGCCAGTCGGCAAAAAGCAGTTCCAGGTCCGGAGCGCTGCAACGGATCCGTATCTGTTGCCCCGGTTTCACGGAATCAGGATTGGTAATTACCGCCGTCAACCCCACAGCCCCCTGCTCGAAGGCAGACTCCAGGGTCGCGCCCCTTCCGCGAATACCGATATCTGCCTCGTGGTGGAAGTGCTCCCACATCGCGGGATCCCTATACGCAGTTGCTATTGGAATAGTAGTTGCTGTTGGAATAATAGCTTTAATTTCTGCAGGCCACCCTCGCCCCCCTTGACCGGCTGAGAACCCGGTTCTGTGACAGGTATCTGATAACCGGGAATTATCTTTGGGGGCTAGGGTCAAGTTATGGCCTGTTGGCCCGATAAATGATGATACCGGTTGAGTGCGGAAAGGTATCTGGGTTGCCGCCCTTTTTGCAGAGATGGACAATTTCGACGCGGCATTAAATATGCCGAGTAAAATCAGATGGTTGCAATGTACTGGCGTATTTTGATGAGTAGCTTGATTCTGGGTTTCATCGAAAGGCTTTGAGTTGGGAGAGCTTTTCTTGTCAAAGGTTTCCAAAACGACTACCGACGCGGCAGAGGCAGATCTGAAGCCAGACAATGCCTTTGCCGCGGAAATGTCGATGCTGTTCGAAAGGCTGTGCAACGCCTACGGCTACAGAAACGTCAAGTCGTTCATCGACGCTGTCGACGATTTCCGGAATACCGAGACATATACCAGGTTCTGTCACAGCCTGATAAGGGAAAAACGGTGCAAAACCACCAGGACCGAAGAAGTCGTAGGGGTCCTGGTTAAAGAAGTTAATTCCCGGGTGCGGCGGAGAGGTGATCTGGAGGTACAGGCAAATTATTTTGAAATAGAAGAACAGCTGAAGACCCGATTTGGTGAAGATCTGGCCAGCTTTTACATGAGCATCAAGATGCCCAGCGATTTCCTCGCGGGGGTTCGGCAGCAGGGTGAACATGGCGACATCAACAAGCTGTCCAATGATCTCGTAGATGAATACAAACGGGAAATGATTCGCATGGAAAAGGGGAGAAGGCTGGTCATCGAAGCCATCCAGCCCTTCAGCCATCTGCCATCGAAGCATGTCCACGAGCTGAACGACATTCTCCAGCAGCTCTATCTGCGACTCAAAACCAATTATAAATACCTTACGGTCAAACCTTATCTGCTGGGGGTATACAGGGCGGACTCCGTATCCTTTCAGGAAGGCGAGGACGATCCCGATCTCGAGAAAGCGAGAATTTTCAATCACTACCTGGAAAGTGCCGAAGAACCTCCCGTTGCCGATCAGATAAAGCTTCACATCGCGATCCACAAGCTTTTCAAGCTGCTCAGCAAGAACCAGCTGATTCCCCAGGCTGACCGGGAGGCGCTCTTGTCCAGGGTTGTCGGCATTCTTTCCTATCAGGGGTCCACCGATCTGGCACCCAAGGGCAGGCGGATTCTGGAGGAGCTTCTGGTCCGGGTGAACCGGGACCAGGCCGCGATACGCTCCCAGCTGGCGAAAACCTTTGTCGAGGAGTATCACTGCGCAGAGGCGCAGATGCTTTTGCGCCGCAGGATGATCGAGAACGAACTGGCCTCGACCAGGGAGTACCTGCGCCGGATTGCCCACGATGTGAGGCACCTGAGTGGGACGGATGAAGAACGGGCGAGGTTTGCCCTGGAAAAGCTGGTCTGCCTCAAGGACGTGTTTGCCGTTTCGGATGTTCAGCAACAGGCCGCGGCAGCCAAGTCGATCGACAGGCTGGAGAGGTCAGCACTGGAGATATCGACCCTGATAACACCCGAGCAGCTCACCAGTTGGATCAGGATCTACTCGATCATATTTTCCAATTCCGAATTTCTTGCTTATGACGACCGAAAGATCGATTTCTCCGTTATGCAGGGGTTGATCTCCGACCTCACCACCTTTCATCTCGTACAGAATATAGCCCAACTCAAGATTGTGGTGGATCGAAGCATCAGTGCCTCCGAAGAAAAAAAGGCAGTGAGGTTCAGGCAGTTCAACGAAGCGCTAAAACTGAAGCTGCAGGGAATGATGGGGGCGGGAAAACAGCAGGGAAAATCCTTGCGCATGATGATAGAGGAACTGGGTTTTCTTCAGCACGAATCGGCCCAGTTCATTATTGCGGAAACCTTCAAGGGCTTTCAGGTTATCGTGGATGCCTTCAACGCCATCGCAGACGACTACTTTGTTCGGGACAAGGAGGCGCTCCTCAATGAGTCTCGTGGTCTCTACGACCAGATCTGCACGAAATGTCTTAAAGGGTTCGTTTCCAAGTCTCCCGAGCTGAGTGTCGGCAAAAGCGCCGGTGGGGCCAAATCCGAGAAATCATGGCTGAAGCGTCTGCTCTTCTCCTGAGCCTATAAACCCGGACAGCTTCACAAAAACCGGTAACGGGCATAAAAGCCGATAGTTATTGGGTTGTCAGCAGGGGTGAGGGTTGACGAAAATCCGGGGTATGAATCAAAACGGCACAGATCTGGTCAGCCCGGTTGTCTGGAACAGGCAGATCGGCACGTTTGCGACTTCCGCAGTGGATATCCAGGACGCCGGTCCCTATCACGAGATGATGGATGGCGACCTGATGGGCATGGCATGCCCTTTCCAAGCACTGCAACGCGGCTGCGGGACGCCACGTCGACGACCTTCGGGTGAGCTTGTCAGCGCCCATGGACTGCGTTGCAACTCTTGGCAAGGGAATCCGCCATTGCCGGCGAGTTGCGCCTTGCCATGAACGCTGACAAACTCACTGCATCCGTAACTATCACATTGAAGGAGTACTAGTGCCTTATCTGGATAAGCACGCTTCAAAGCTTCAGTAGCGGGCGGAACCGCCGCGGACATGAAAAAGCTCTACCAGGCCAGGGACCGAATAGAGGCGCAGCTGCTGAAGGACTTTCTGGCATCCCATCATATATCTACAGTGGTTCAGGGAGACTACCTGAGCGGAGCGGCGGGAGAGCTGCCGGCGTTGATGTTCCCGGTCATCTGGGTGCTCGACGAGCGGGATGTCTCCCGTGGCAGAGAATTGATAGCAGCATTCAACCGCCGAAAACCCGAAGGTGCCGGCTGGAGATGTAGGGACTGTGGCGAGTCCAACGAGGGACAGTTTGATCTCTGTTGGCATTGCGGCAGCTGCCGGGAGTGAAAAGGCCGATATCCGGATTGCGGTACTCAACACGCCAGGTGTGGAAGTTTTCCTGCACCTGGGTCATTCTTAGCGGATGCCGTGCGTTCCCGCCGGGCGTCCTCACGACGTTGGGCAATGAGCTATAAGGGATGCCGGTGTTGCTGGTATCTTAACGCGGATCGGTAACCAAGCAGTGTCACGGAGACTTTAATGGGCAAAATTTTGAAAATCGTCGGCTGGCTGGTCGGCATTGTCGTACTTCTGTTGATCGTCGCTGTGGTGGTATTGCCGCAAATCATCGACCCCAACGACTACAAGGATGAGATCGTTTCAAGGGTTCAGCAGGAGACCGGAAGGACATTGAGCATTGACGGAGACCTCGGTCTGTCCGTTTTCCCCTGGCTGGGGATCGAGATTGGCGCCATGGAACTCAGCAATGCCGAGGGGTTCGAGGATCAGGCGTTTGCCGCTGTCGAGCATGCCGCGGTCCGCGTCAAATTGATGCCTCTTCTCGGTGGCAGGCTGGAAGTGGACAAGGTGGGCCTGAAGGGATTGAGACTGAACCTGGCCAAGGCAAAGAACGGTACGACCAACTGGGATGACCTGATCGAAGCTCAAAAGGGTGAAGTACCGGGGGAAAGTCCTCAACCCAGAGCGGGAAGCATGCCCGGCGAGTTCACCATAGGGGGGGTGGATATCATTGATGCCAGGGTAAGCTGGGATGATCGCAGCCAGGCCAGGCACTATATCGTGGAGCAGCTGAGCCTGCAGACCGGAGCCGTTGCCCCGGGCGAGCCCGTCGAAATGGCCCTCTCTATGGTCCTGCATAGCAAGGAGCCGGCCGCAAAAGCCAAACTTGATCTGGAGGCTGTAGTTGCAGTCGATGAGCAGGCCGGAATTATCGAGGTAAGCGGAATCAAGCTGACCCTGGATGGCCAAAGCGACGCGCTCCCCGACGGCAGCATCGAGGCGGTACTGGAGGCCACAGTAAAAATGGCCGTCAACGGTGACTCACTGGAGGTTGCCGGCCTCAATATGGCCATCGGCGATCTGAAGCTGACAGGTGCCCTGACCGGTTCCGCCCTTACCACCACCCCGACCGTCAACGGCAATCTGCAGCTGGCTGAATTCAATCTTCGGCAATGGATGACGGACCAGGGCGTCACTACCCCCCCCATGGCGGACTCCAAAGCATTGACCCGTGTCAGTGCCAGCCTGGTTCTGGAAAACAAAGCCGGCGCCACCCGTCTCGATGATCTAAAGATCGGTCTGGACGATACCCGGATCGATGGTACGGCCACGCTCAGGGGAGAGGCGGTCGCCTTCAAAGTGAATGTCGACAGCATCGATCTGGATCGCTATCTGCCGGCGCCGGCCGAAGACGAGGGCGGCACGGCAAAACCCGCGGGCGACAATGCCGGTTCTGCAGTGCAATCCGCACCTGCGGAACAACCGCTGCTGCCGGTGGAGACACTGCGGGGTTTGAATGTCGACGGCGTGCTCAACGTGGGCAGGCTTATCGTCAACAAACTGCTGGCGGAACAGGTGCAGTTGACCGTCAAGGCAAAGGACGGCCGTTTGACGCTGGACCAGAAGGTCGGGAAATTCTATCAGGGTGGTTACAAGGGCAACCTCGATCTCGATGTTCGCGGCAAGACGCCATTGACGAAGATCGATGCGGCGGCGAGCAACATACTCATCGGCCCCCTGTTGAAGGATCTGGCTGGCGAGGACCGGCTCACAGGCAAAGGTCATTTCAACGCCAATCTCAGTACCCGGGGAAACAGTATCGACGCCTTTAAAAAGGACCTTTCCGGAAAAATGAACTTCAAATTCGAAGAGGGGGCCGTCAAGGGTTTCAATCTGGCCCAGACCATTCGGGAGACCAGGGCCAGATTCCAGGGTGAACCGGTTACCAAAACCAATCAGCCGCAGCAGACGGACTTTTCTGAGCTCAGCGCTTCCGGCGTGATCAGCGAGGGTGTACTGCAAAACCAGGACCTGCTGGGTAAGTCCCCGTTTCTCAGGGTTAACGGCGCAGGCAAGGTTAACCTGGTATCCGAGACCCTGGACTACACCTTAAAGGCGGTTGTGGTGGCAACGGAGAAGGGTCAGGGGGGCGAAGCGCTGGAGCAACTGAAGGGCGTGACCATACCGGTGCGGCTGACCGGTCCCTTCGCTTCACCAAAATACACCATCGATTGGGCAAAGATCATTCTGGAAAGCCAGAAGGGGAAGATCGAGGAGAAACTGCAGGAAAAGCTGGAAGGCAAAATCCCGGCCGATCTCCAGAATCAGCTGAAGGGCCTTTTCAAGTGATCCAAAAATGGTATTCCGAATACGGGTGCCCCTCTTAATTATCGGAGAAAGCGCTATTATTTAAGTAGAGGGTTTCTTAACCCAAAAGGAGTCGATGGGTTATGGATCGCTCAGTGGGGCTACAAAGGAGTTAAAGATCATGGGTAAGAATATCTGTTCGAAAACAGCTGCATTGGTATTGGCGACAGGTTTGCTCGCGGGTTGTGTCACAACAGATCAAGTCAAGCAAATGGAAGCGGACCTTGCCCGGGCGCAGGAAACCGCTGATGCTGCGCTCGCAGCGGCGGAAGTTGCGGATCGCAAGGCGTCCGCGGCAATGGATGCGGCCAATACCGCCCAGGATTCAGCCAATGAATGTTCCGAGCGCTGTGACCGCATGATGAAGAAGGTGATGGCCAAATAGCGGTTAGGGGTTCGATCGGTTCGAGTGTGACCTGTACAGGGGGTAAGGTGTGTTTTGCCGCTCCCTCAGGGTGAAGTGGTAATTTCTATCGGTATGCCTATGGGAGACAGGATGGCAGCCTCGAATGCCTCCCAGTCAGGTACCAGATTTCTCTGTTTTGCCTGCTCCAGTATGATCTCCCGGAGGGGGGTTAGGCTCTGGGTTTCATCGGAGAGCGTTTCGCTCAAGGGTCGGTGGGCCTCCACATACATTCTGCCCCCCAGCCATCCAATCTTATAGGGTTCGTTGATGATGCGGACCGGTGTGCCGACGGGCACCCGGGGAAAGAGGGATTTGATATCCTCGGGGTAGAGCCTGATACAGCCGTGGCTGACCCGCATGCCCACCCCGTAGGGTTTGTTGGTGCCGTGCAGCAGATATCCCGACATGGCCAGATAGATGGCGTGCGTCCCCAGAGGGTTATCAGGGCCCGGCGGCACCACCGCCGGCAGTGGGGCACCGCCCTCCTGCTCCTGTTCCAGACGGATTGATTTTGGCGGTGTCCAACTGGGATCGGCCTGCTTGCCCGTGACCCGGGTCAGTCCCGTGGGGGTGGACCAACCCTCGCGGCCGATGCCCAGCGGATGGGTGATGACCCGGTTTTCGCCTTTCGGATAATAGTAGATCCTCAGCTCCGGCAGGTTGATGACAATCCCCTCTCTGGGTCCTCCAGGGAGTATGAACTGGGTGGGCAGGACGATCTCCAGCCCCTCCCTGGGCAGCCAGGGGTCAACGCCGGGATTGGCATCGGCGATCTCCAGGTAACCCAGATCGCTGGCACGGGCGATATCCGAGAGGGTATCCTCGTAGCGTGCCGTGGTCGTATGGATTTCGCCAATCGTGTCGTTGCCGGGTAATGGCATCGGAAACTCCGCAGCCGGCAGCGACGTTATGTACAGCAACAGAGGGAGCAGGCGGGTTAAAAGATGTTTGGCCATAGAGTCTTATCGGCGTCTGACGCGTGCTGCTCATTATCCCAGATCGGGAAACAGTGTCACGGGCTGCCATGATGGATTCAGGGGATTTTTCCGACAGGGTATTGTCATGGTACGACCGATTCGGTCGCAAGGATCTTCCCTGGCAGCACTTCTCCAATCCTTACAGGGTGTGGGTTTCCGAGATCATGCTCCAGCAGACTCAGGTTGCCACGGTGATCCCCTACTACAAACGATTCGTCGAGCGCTTTCCGGATCTGCGCCAGTTGGCGGATGCGCCCCTGGACGATGTGCTTCACCTCTGGTCGGGGCTGGGTTACTACGCCCGTGCCCGCAACCTGCACAGGGCGGCCCGGCAGCTGAGGGATGAGCACGATGGCCTGTTTCCCACCGAGTTCAGTGAGGTCGTCGGACTTCCGGGAATCGGTCGTTCCACCGCGGGTGCAATCCTCTCGCTGGCATTGGGGCAGCGGCACAGCATTCTCGACGGCAATGTCAAACGGGTGCTGGCACGATGCTTCGCGGTTGAGGGATGGCCGGGCCGGACTGCCGTAATGAACCGTCTGTGGCAACTGACGGAAAGCCTTACCCCGGCCCGGCGGACGGCCGAATACAACCAGGCCATGATGGATCTGGGAGCCGGTGTCTGCACCCGGGGCCGGCCCGATTGCAGCCTATGCCCGCTGGAGGAGATCTGCATTGCCGGTTCCCGGGGGGAGACCGGACGGTATCCCGCTTCCAAACCCCGCAAACCGCTGCCGGTTAGGGAAGTGAGAATGTTGATGATCCAGGACAAGGCGGGCAACCTGCTGCTGGAGCAGCGACCGTCCAAGGGCGTCTGGGGCGGCCTATGGAGTTTGCCCGAATGCCCGATGGGGGAAAAGCCGGCGGCATGGTGTGCTGATCGGCTGGGGGTTCGTGGGTGGATCTCGGCAGAATGGGAATCACGGCGGCACACATTCACCCATTTCCACCTTGATATCGTCCCGGTGGAGATCAGGACAGATAACACAGGCAACCGGGTGATGGATGGAGACCGCCTGGTCTGGTATAACACCGCCACGCCCGACACCCGGGGGCTGTCGGCCCCGGTAACCAGATTGATAAACGAATTGAGACAGCGCCAGGAAGGAGAAAACCCATGAGCCGGATGGTCAATTGCGTAAAACTGAATATAGAGGCCGAAGGCCTGGACCGCCCCACTTATCCGGGGGATCTGGGCCAGCGCATCTTCGAAAATGTCTCAAAAGAGGCTTGGCAGATGTGGCTCCAGCACCAGACCATGCTGATGAACGAGTACAGGCTCAGCCCCATCGACCCCAAGGCCAGAAAATTCCTGGAAGAACAGATGGAGAAATTCTTCTTTGGTGAGGGCGCGGAAGTCCCCGACGCCTTCAATCCACGCCCCTGACCTGGATCAGGGAGAGAGGCCCCCGCTCTTGACGCGAACCTCCCTGCCCGCTTTAATACGCAATCATTTTGGCCAGGTAGCTCAGTCGGTAGAGCAGGGGACTGAAAATCCCCGTGTCGGCAGTTCGATTCTGTCCCTGGCCACCATATAAAACAATAAGATAAACGTTTTTAGCTTTTAATCCCTGTGTCACGCGGTACAATTACGGAACACCCCTGTTCCGGAGGCTGCCGTGGCAACCATTTCTAAGACGCCCTCAGCGACCTGGAAGGCCCTTATCCGCAAGAGCGGTTGGCCGACCAACATCAAGACGTTCCTCACCAAACGCGATGCCGAAGACTGGGCGCGACGCACCGAGGATGAGATGGTGCGCGGTGTCTATATCGATCGTGCCGGCTCCGATCGTATCCTGCTGAAGCATGGATTGGACCGCTACCTGCGTGAGGTATCTTCCACCAAGAAACCGAGTACCCACAGTGCCGAAAAGCACAAGGCGAAGGCCCTGAAAGCCAGTTTAGGTGACTACAGTCTGGCCGCCATCACACCGGACCTGGTGGCCAAGTATCGCGACGAACGGCTGGAGGCCGGTAAGTCACCGAGTACCGTGCGGCTGGAACTCTCCCTGCTGTCGCATCTGTTCACCATTGCCATCAAGGAATGGCGTGTCGGCCTGTTCTACAACCCGGTCGCCAACATCCGCAAGCCGGTACCGGCCAAGGGGCGGGATCGTCGTCTGAAAGGTGATGAGGAACAGATCCTGCTCAAAGCCTGTGACCAGCACTCCAATCCCATGCTGGGGTGGATTACCCGCATTGCCCTTTACACTGGTATGCGTGCCGGCGAGATCAAGACACTGACCCGCCGGCAGGTGAACCTGCAGAAACGTATCGTGCACCTGAGCGAGACGAAGAACGGTTCGGCCCGCACCGTACCGCTCACCCGCGACGCGGCGGATATCTTTCGCATGGCACTGAGCAATCCCGTGCGTCCCTTGGATACCGATCTGATTTTCTGGGGAGAACCTGGTCGCGATGGCCTTCGACGACCCTATGAATTCCGACCGGCCTGGCACCGCACTCTGAAAGAAATCGGCATCAAGGGCCTGCGTTTCCACGACCTGCG
>JAHEHQ010000458.1 GCA_024644505.1 Gammaproteobacteria bacterium | reverse complement strand
AATTCGCCCTTGTTTCGTGCGCTGTCCAGACGATTGGCAAGGGCTTTGGCAAAACCGGAAGCCTCCTGTTCCTTGGCGCTGGTCTTGTCATTCATGATATGTCGACCCTGTCCGACACTCCCTCCATCGCTGCCGGCCGAGTCTGCAACAAGATCGCCTTCGTGCAGGCGGCCTTCCGGGTGAGCGAGCGCTTCGATTTCAGTGATCGGCCCCTTCCGGTTCTTGGCCGCATAGAATTTGGCCCGGCTGCTTTCCGCAACTAAAACCCATGTATTTGGCATAAAACCACCTCCTTCCGGTTAAATTCTAATCTATTTTGTCCGTGCCTGCCTACCAGGACCTTGATCCAGGTCAGACAACTGCAAAGGTCAGGGGTACCGTATGGACTTGGGCTTGGCCTGACTATTGCATTCACGTGTCCTGGATTGCCGAATGGGGAAGTACATGGATTTCTGCCGACAATGTGTCCGATTTTCAATGCTCAAACTGCACGGATGGTGCCGTCTGACCTGGGTATCCGTCAAACAATATCTTCAGGCTTTGTGGGAGCCTGGTCACTGGTAAAGCCTAGGAGCACAGCGGTTAGAAACTTACACGGGTAGCTGGAAAGAGGCCGTGATATGTTCTAATCTATAATGATAATGTCTGAATCCCGCAGCGGGGGCGGAGATGAAGAACCTCCTTATTGAGTACTAGGATGTACTAGGATGAACCCATTTCTCGGTATAAATTTGTCCAGTTTGCGGGATGCCATCCACCACAGAAAGCAGCAAAAGCAGTCCCTGCAAAGCCGGCGCACTGCGATCCTGGCTACTGTGGAAAGAGTTGTCGAAGGTACCGACAGCAGAATCAGGATGGTGAGCAGTTACCAGAAAAAATTACAGGCGGCTATCAGCCGCTCCCTCGAATATACCGATGATTTAATAGACCAGATTCCCGAAGCCATCGAAGTCAGCGCTAACACGTTTGTCTCCGATCCCCATGTCAATGCCTTTTTCGTCAACGTGTCGGATCTTCAGACGGTCTTCAGCCACAGTTCGGAAGTACGCGAATTCATGGAGGATTTCAGCAACGTCGATACACCGCAGTGCTGCGCCCTGTTGTGTATGCGAAAGTCAGAGAAAACGGTAATGGGGGTCGAACTGGCGGGTGATATGCTGAAAAGGGACGTGCGGCAGACGGCAGTGAGCTTCTCAGATCACCGGATTTATTCGCCGACCCCGAGCGAGGCCGAAACCCGTGAGGGGCTCAAGCAATGCCTGTTCGGGGGGTTGGTGACCAATGCGCTCGAGCACATTGTGCAGCTCAGGCTGGCGAGCCACCGACTGAAACAACAACGCCAGATGTTGCAGGCCAGGCTGAGACGCTACCGGCACAACAGGGGTGGAGCTGAACAAAATGCCCAGCCCGCCGCCGAGCTGAGGAAAGAAATCGAACAAATCCGCCAGAAGCTGAATATGATCGAGGAACAGCTGAAGAATACTCATCCTGTCACACCGCGAGAGTCGCTGGAGCAGGTCAATGCGGTGCTTAGCCGCCCCGATAAGTTTGTTCGTTTTAGAGAGTGCTCCCTTCGACTCAACAAGATGGGGGTCAAGGTCGATGCGGATTCGCGGCAACCCTGTAACCAGATCAGGCTGACCGAAGTGGAGATCGGTGACGAGTCGCCCCGCGTGGTTACCCTGGCGAAATTTCCACGCGACGAACTGCTTCCCCGCAAGGAATTTCTGGCGCAGAGCCTGTTCTCTTAAACCCCGTATTTCAGGGCATAGCTCCTAGGAACACCCTCCATGCCTCTTCTTTGCCTTCGGGATTGATCCCTTTTCCAACGATCGTCAGGCCATCCCCGGATATTGCCCGCGCCATGTTCAATGTCCAGCCGCTCAGCTCGAGGTCGTAGTCCTTGACCAGTACGTCCTGCAGATCGCGCATGCCATGGATCTCATCCCAGATGAAAGCCCGCTGGCCGCGCTCACCGAGACCGTAGCCCACCAGGATGTCGCCGTCGCCCGAGACGTCCAGGGCCTCGCTGTAAGAATAGCCACTGGAAAATGTGCCGCAGGTCGTCATGCCACCGCTGCGGGTCCAGCGAAACGCCTCCTGCCCCTGTTCCGAGTTGGCGTATCCCACCACCACCTGACCGTCGGCGGAAACGTTTAGGGCCTCGCTCGAAAAAGTGCCACCGGGCAGGTCGCCAAGTCCCTCCAGGCCTCCTTTGGCACTCCAGCGGAACGCTTCGGCACCCGAAGCAGAGCCGCTGAAACCCACCACCACCTGACCGTCTGCCGAGACGCCGCGCGCCTTGCTGGGGGTAAATGCTTCACCACCGGGCAGCCTGCCGAGACCCGCCAGGCCGGCGGGGCGGGTCCAGCGGAACGCCTCGCCAATCGGACTGGTATTCGAGCTGCTAAAGCCCACCACCACCTTGCCGTCGGCGGAGACGCCGCTCGCGTAGCTGGAGAAACCACCGCCGGGCAGATCGCCAATCCCCGTCATGCTTTCGCCAGCTGTCCAGCGAA
>JAHEHQ010000107.1 GCA_024644505.1 Gammaproteobacteria bacterium | reverse complement strand
TAACCTGGGGAATGCTGGCGTTGTGGTTCGTCGACCGGCGGGCCGATCTGCTGGGTGCCAGCAAGGTGCTCCAGATGGCCGCATTGGATCCTTATGAATTCATACGCGACGCCTATCTGCAGAAACGGCTATACGATGTATATAACGGCAATCCGCCCCTCGATTCCGAGCCCTTCGATGAGTTCGACGAAATGGACGAACTGGAAGAAGAACCTGGCGCTCCAGGGACAGAGAGTCCCAACCTCCTTCAGCCTTCCGACCAATCTTAGACGCCGATGCTAATAAGTATTTTTTTTCCGGCATAAAATATTTATATTTGTTAATTTAAGAAAATGCTTATATTCTGTTACTCCAAGAGGGCAAGGCAGTAACCGCTTTCTAGATTTAACAAACTAAATGCATCACACAACAGAAATTGGAGATTAGACATGAAAACTATCGTTAAAGTTGCTGCAGTTGCCGCATTGATCGGTGCCTCCGCTTCCGCTTCCGCATGGTGGGGTGGTGGTCCCTGGGGTGGACCCGGATATGGCAGCGGATACAACGACTGGCTGGGCGACGGCTGGGGGGACATGTTCGGTGACATGAACTTCAACATGAACACCAGTGCCCGCGGATCCGGATATGGTCGTGGATACGGCTATGGTCGCGGATACGGTTACGGCCATCCCTATGGCGGTTATGGTCCTTACGGTTACGGCGCACCTTACGGCTATGGCGCACCTTACGGCTACGGCGCACCTTATGCTGCCCCGTACGGCGCACCTGCCATGGTTGCCCCGCAGGCTCCGGCCGCTGAAACCAAGTAAGTATCCCATAATACAAATCCCCGCCCTTCAGGGATGAAGATACGGCACAGGGCGGTGCCGTCGGGATAAACGTCAACAGGCCCTTGAAAGGGCCTGTTGCATAAATCGAGGTCATAACGATGAAGAAGTTAACCACAGTGGTTGCCGCAGCCGCATTGGCAACCGTTTCCATGACAGCCAGTGCCTGGTGGAATGGTGTTACGCCGCCGGTCGCCATGACGGAAGCACAGCAACAGCAGTTCGCAGAGCAGCAGAAACTGTTTGCCGAGCGCCAGCAGCAGTTCGCAGAGCAGCAGAAAGCCTTCGCCGAACAGCAGGCCAAGGCGTATGAGCAGATGATGGATGCCCAGCAGCAGCATGCCCAGCAGTTTGCGGCAAATCAGGATCAGATGCCTGTTCCTTTTGCTGTAGATCCGATGATGTACGATCGCCCCTTCAGCCAGGAAATGGAAGACAGGGATGCCCGCAGAGAAGAAGTCCGCAAGATGATGGAAGAGCGCCATAAGGCCTTTGCCGCACAGCGCCCCTCCCGTTTTGACGTTGCGGAACGGGATGCACGTTTCGAGCAGATGCGCAGTCAGATGGAAGAGCGCCGCAAGCAGTTTGCGACCCGTGTGCCTTTCGAGCATGCAGCAACTCCCCGTGACGTCCGTCATGACGAAATCGTCAGGCAGATGGAAGAGCGTCGTGCGGAGATGATGAAGCGTGTGGAAGAGCAGCACGCCGCGATGCGCAGGGATTTCGAGCAGCGCCGGGCGGCCCCGCGGCCCCACAACATCTGATCGGCAATCCAACCAGCCCCTGTCGTTTCAGTGGCAGCGGCCGGTAAGCGGTACCAAAGCCTGCAGGTTTAATCCCCTGCAGGCTTTTTTCGTGCTCAGCATGTATCAACAGCTCACTCTCTAATCAGCCCCTGCAATTGCCCGCCCCGCAGATTTCATTATCGAATATTTCCGGCAATTCCGGGCGCGGGTGGCTTGAACAACGCGCCGATTCCCGGACATACCCCCACGAGAACGTGGCCTGGTTTGATTTGTCAGGTGCCCTGCTTTTTCCCGGGCTTCGGACTAAACTGCTCCTAGTATAGGTGTTGTATCTTAGGTATATTGCTTGGCTCAATACAAAGAATTGTAAAAGCCAATATTAAATCAGGGTGGTTTTCTGAAGCTGGTTGAACCTGAAATGCAGCAAATGTTTCGGAACAACGGGGCCTTGAATACCTTCCCGAGAGCAGCCTTGTGAGAGTGACATTGAAATGAACCCTGACATCGATCCCCAGGAAACTCAGGAATGGTTGGACGCACTGGACGGTGTGCTCCAAAACGAGGGTGTGGAACGTGCCCATTTCCTGATGGAGAGACTCATCGACAAGGCCCGCCGGTCGGGTGCCTACCTGCCCTACAGCGCCGAAACCGCCTATGTGAATACCATCCCGGTGACGAAGCAGGAGCGGTTTCCGGGCGACCGGTCCATGGAACGGCGGATTCGCTCCTTCATTCGCTGGAACGCCATGGCCATGGTGGTCCAGGCCAACCGGATGTCCACGGAACTCGGGGGCCACATTGCCAGTTTTGCTTCCGCCGCCACCCTTTTTGATATTGGATTCAACCATTTTTTCCGCGCCCGAAGCCCCTCCCAGGATGGAGACCTGATCTTTTTTCAGGGCCATTCGGCGCCGGGGATCTACGCCAGGGCGTACCTGGAGGGGCGGATCAGCGAGGAAGAGCTTTACCAGTTCCGCCAGGAGGTGGATGGGGAAGGCCTGTCCTCTTATCCCCACCCCTGGTTGATGCCGGGATTCTGGCAGTTTCCGACGGTGTCCATGGGGCTCGGTCCCCTGATGGCCATCTACCAGGCCCGGTTTATGCGCTATCTTCATGACCGGGGAATCATGAAGACCACCGGCCGCAAGGTCTGGGCCTTCATGGGCGACGGTGAGATGGACGAACCGGAGGCCCTCGGGGCGATCTCCCTGGCTGGACGTGAACGCCTGGACAATCTGATCTTTGTCGTCAACTGCAACCTGCAGCGGCTGGACGGCCCGGTACGCGGCAACGGTAAGATCATTCAGGAACTCGAAGCCGTGTTCCGGGGAGCTGGCTGGAACGTCATCAAGGTAATCTGGGGCGGCTATTGGGATCCTCTGCTGGCCAGGGACAAGAACGGCCTGCTGCTCAAGCGCATGGAGGAGTGTGTTGACGGAGACTACCAGACCTATAAGGCCAAGGGCGGCGCCTACACCCGGGAGCACTTTTTCGGCAAGTACCCGGAACTGGGGGAGTTAGTGGCCAACATGACCGATGAGGACATCTGGCGCCTCAACCGCGGCGGCCATGATCCTCACAAGGTTTACGCAGCCTATGCCGCCGCCGTGAATCACACCCGCAAACCGACGGTGATTCTGGCCAAGACGGTGAAAGGTTACGGCATGGGCGACGCCGGCGAGGGGCAGAACATCACCCACTCCCAGAAGAAGATGGGGGAGGTGGCGTTGAGGGCGTTCCGGGATCGTTTCAACATCCCCATCGAGGACGAGCATATCGCGGCGGCCCCCTTCTACAAGCCTTCGGCCGACAGCCCCGAGCTCAAATACCTGAAGGAGAAGCGCGAGGCACTGGGAGGCTCACTCCCGGCACGATATACCGATGCGCCGATCCTGGAGGTGCCGCAGCTGGATGCGTTCAAGGCGCTGCTGGAAGGCAGCGGCGACAGAGAGATATCCACCACCATGGCCTTCGTGCGCCTGCTTTCCCTGTTGGTGAAGGACAAGAAGGTTGGCGAATCCGTGGTGCCCATCATTCCCGACGAAGCCCGCACATTCGGTATGGAGGGGATGTTCCGGCAGTTGGGTATCTACTCTTCGGTTGGTCAGCTTTACCAGCCGATGGACGCCGATCAGGTCATGTACTACCGGGAGGACCAGAAGGGTCAGGTGCTGCAGGAAGGGATAAACGAATCCGGCGCCATGTCATCATGGATCGCGGCGGCTACTTCTTACAGCAACCATGGGGTCAGCATGATCCCCTTCTATATCTACTATTCGATGTTCGGTTTTCAGCGCGTGGGGGATCTCGCATGGGCGGCGGGGGACATGCAGGCGAGAGGATTCCTGATCGGCGGTACCGCGGGACGCACTACATTGGCGGGCGAGGGGCTGCAACACCAGGACGGCCACAGCCATCTTCAGGCGGCAACCATTCCCAACTGTGTCTCTTACGATCCGACATTCGCCTACGAGCTGACGGTGATCATCCAGAACGGACTGCAGCGCATGTTCCGGGACCAGGAGAATATTTTCTACTACATCACCGTGATGAACGAGAACTACATCCAGCCCGCTCTCCCCGAAGGTGTGGAGGAGGGGATCCTGAAGGGGATCTATCGTTTCCGGGAAGCCCGGGGCAAGGGGGAAAGGGTTCAGCTGCTCGGCAGCGGAACCATATTGCGCGAAGCGATCGCGGCGGCGGATCTGCTGGAGCAGGATTTTGGCATTGCCGCCGATATCTGGAGCGTTACCAGCTTCAACGAACTGCGTCGTGACGGTATCGACGTGGAACGCTGGAACATGCTGCACCCGGATCAGGAGCCCCGGCGCAGCTATGTCGAGCAGCAGCTCTCCGGTCAGAAAGGCCCCGTGGTGGCGGTCACCGATTACATCCGCTCATATCCGGATCAGATCCGGGCATTCGTCCCAGGCAAATACCGGGTACTGGGTACCGACGGTTTCGGGAGAAGCGACCTGCGCGCCCAGTTGCGCAAGTTCTTCGAGGTGAACCGGTACTATATCGTGGTGGCGGCCCTCAAAGCGCTTGCCGACGAGGGGGCGCTGGAGCCCGCTCTGGTCAGCGAGGCGATCAGGAAATACCACATCGATCCAGAAAAGCCGAACCCTGTGACGGTATGACCGGAGAATGCAAGTGACTACCGAAGCAAAAGTCTTAGTGCCTGACATAGGCGATTTCGAAGGGGTTGAGGTGATCGAGGTGCTGGTCGCTCCGGGAGATCGGGTGGCTGCTGAGGATTCTTTGATTACCCTGGAGAGCGATAAGGCCACCATGGAGATCCCATCGCCCCAAGCCGGCGAGGTCAAAGAGGTGATCATCAAGGTTGGAGACAAAGTCGCGGTGGGGGACCTTATCCTGATCCTGGAGGAGAAGGTCTCAACCCAAGAGCAGGACGCGCTGCAGGGCATCCCGGAGGAATCGCCGCAACCGCCGCAGTCTCAGGAGGCGCAGGAACCGCCCGCAGCGGCAGCTGAGGCGAACGTATTGGTGCCGGACATAGGGGATTTTGAAGGGGTCGAAGTGATCGAGGTCCTGGTCAGCCCCGGTGACAGGGTGGATGTGGAGAGTTCTCTTGTCACCCTGGAGAGTGACAAGGCCACCATGGAGATCCCGTCGCCCTACGCCGGTGAAGTCAGGGAAGTGGTCATCAAGGTCGGTGACAAGGTAACGGAGGGCGATCTGCTTCTGACCATGATGACGGAGGCCGGCAGGGAATCTTCGGAGACTCAATTGCCACCGCCCGCCTCCGAAGAGTCGGGGACCGTTCAGGCCCCTGCGCCGGTGGAATCCGGGTCTGGCAAGCGTCTGCCCGGGGAGAAGGCGTCATCTCCGCCACCCGTGCCGGTCCGTCCGTCTGACACCCGGGCCCCCAAGGCCCATGCCAGCCCATCGGTAAGGCGTTTTGCACGTGAGCTGGGTGCCGACCTGCTGCAGATTCGTGGCAGCGGACCGAAGGATCGCATCACCCGGGAGGACGTGCAGGCCTTTATCAAGCGGGCACTCAGCAGCGGGGCGGTGGCCGCCCAGACCGCCGGCCCCCTTCAGCTGCCCGGAATCCGGGAAGTGGATTTTGCCGCCTTCGGAGAGGTGGAGGAAAAACCCCTCGAGCGCATCAAGAGAATCAGCGGTGCCCACCTGGCCGCGAGCTGGCTCAATATTCCCCATGTCACCCAGTTTGACGAAGCGGACATAACGGATCTGGAGGCGTTCCGCCAGGCGGAAAAGGCAGCGGCGGCCCGCAAGGATGTCCGCCTGACGATGCTGCCGCTGTTGATGAAGGCGTGTGTAGGCGCCCTTAAGGCGATGCCCGAGTTCAACAGCTCCTTGAGCAGCGACGGTGAACGCCAGGTATTCAAGAAGTATTACCATATAGGCGTTGCGGTGGATACGCCAAATGGTCTTGTGGTTCCGGTTGTCAGAAACGCGGATGCCAAAGGTGTCCTGGAACTGGCGGCTGAATTGATGGAAACGAGTGCCCGGGCGAGAGCGGGAAAACTGCTGCCTGCGGATATGCAGGGCGGCTGTTTTACCATTTCGAGTCTCGGCGGTATAGGCGGGACCGGCTTCACGCCCATCATCAATGCGCCGGAGGTTGCCATACTCGGTGTTTCACGATCATTCAATAAACCGGTGTGGGACGGAAAGGTCTTCCAGCCGAGACTGATGCTGCCAATCTCGCTCTCTTACGACCACCGTGTGATCGACGGGGCACAGGCCGCCAGATTTACCAGTCTTTTAGTGGGGTTACTCTCCGATATGCGGAGACTGCTGCTATAAATAACTTCGTTTTATCCATGGATTAGGATAATCTTAGCGGCGCTGAGCCACTGACTGATCCCGTTCGAGCCACTGCACACCAAGGTGATGTCTGTCGGGCTCTATACGCATTCCAATAGAAAACATACTCATACCCTTAATGAATAAGGATGACGCATGAACAATCTCGACGGCGAAACCGCTGACAACAAGAAGGCTTCGAAGATCCGGGCCGAGGTGGTGGTTCTGGGCGCAGGACCCGGGGGCTACACTGCCGCCTTCAGGGCTGCGGATCTGGGAAAGAAAACGGTTCTGATCGAGCGCTACCCCGATCTTGGCGGGGTCTGTCTGAATGTCGGCTGCATACCCTCCAAGGCCTTGCTTCATGCGGCGGCGATTATCAATGAAACGGCTGAGATGGCACACATGGGCGTCAGCTTCGGTAAGCCTGAAATCGATCTCGACGGGATGCGTGCCGGAAAGGAAAAGGTGGTCAAGCGTCTTACCCAGGGACTTGCGGGTATGGCCAGGCAGCGCGGTGTACAGATAGTGCAGGGATGGGGGAAGTTCGGGTCTCCCAATCGGATAGAAGTGGATACCGCTGAAGGGACAGTGTCCGTTGAATTCGACAATGCGATCATCGCCTGTGGCTCCCGTCCGGTGCAGATACCCGGTTTCCCCAATGAGGATCCCCGTCTGATCGATTCGACAGGTGCCCTCGAGCTGGAAGACATCCCGAAGAAAATGCTGGTGGTTGGCGGTGGGATCATCGGCCTGGAGATGTGCACCGTCTACAGTGCGCTGGGATCGCAGATCGATGTGGTGGAACTGATGCCCAGCCTGATTCCCGGCTGTGATCCGGATCTGGTGCGTCCCTTGAAGAAACGTCTGGACAAGGTCACAGGTCAGATCATGCTCCAGACCAAGGTTACCGAGATCAAGGCCCAGAAGAACGGCCTCAAGGTGTTTTTCGAAGGCAAGAATGCGCCTGAAAAGCCGCAGATCTACGACAAGGTCCTGGTGTCCGTGGGCCGCGTGCCCAACGGCGGCATGATCGGCGCGGAAGCCGCGGGGGTGCAGGTGGACGAGCGCGGGTTTATTCCCGTGGATCAGCATATGCGTACCAATGTCCCCAACATCCATGCCATCGGCGACGTGGTGGGCAATCCGATGCTGGCTCACAAAGCCACTCACGAGGCCAAGGTGGCGGCCGAGGTCATTGCCGGTCAGCCCTCGCTCTTCGATCCCCTGACCATACCATCCGTGGCCTATACCGATCCCGAGGTGGCATGGATGGGTCTGACGGAGACAGAGGCCAAGGAAAAGGGCGTGGCCTATGAGAAGGGAGTTTTCCCATGGGCCGCTTCCGGTCGGGCGCTGGGAACAGGACGTGACGAAGGTATGACCAAGCTGCTGTTCGATCCGGAAACCAGGCGCATCCTCGGTGCGGGGATCGTCGGTGTGAATGCGGGGGAACTGATCGGAGAGACCGTGCTGGCCCTGGAGATGGGTGCCGACGCCGAAGATATAGGGCTGACCATCCATCCCCATCCAACGCTCAACGAGACCATCTGTATGGCCGCGGAAATGGCCGAAGGGACCATCACCGACCTGATACCGCCGAAGAAGAGAAAATAGCGGTTAAAAGTTCCGACAAAAGGGGCAGAAAACAGGTCGCATATTGAATCTGTATTACCGCGAGTACGGTAGCTATTCCCAGGAGCGGCCGAGCATTGTCATGCTGCACGGGCTGTTCGGGTCCTCGGCGAACTGGCATACCGTCGCCCGGGGGCTTTCCG
>JAHEHQ010000106.1 GCA_024644505.1 Gammaproteobacteria bacterium | reverse complement strand
AATTCCGGCTTGGTCCGCATCTCCTCCATATTGGCACAACCGGTGTATCCCATGCTGGAGCGGATGCCGCCGGTAAGTTGATGCACGATGTTCAGCATGCTGCCCTTGTAGGGGACCCGGCCCTCGATGCCTTCAGGAACCAGCTTTTGCGCATCCGATGTGCTTTCCTGAAAGTAGCGGTCACTGGAGCCCTGATCTCCGGACATGGCCCCCAGAGAACCCATTCCCCGGTAGGATTTGTACGATCGCCCCTGATAAATCTCCACCTGCCCGGGGGATTCGTCGGTACCGGCGAACAGCCCGCCTATCATCACGGAATAGGCTCCGGCAGCGATGATCTTGGCGATATCCCCTGAGTATCTCAGTCCGCCGTCGGCAATCAGGGGTACTCCGCTTCCCTTGAGTTCCTGGGCAATATTCGACACGGCGGTCACCTGGGGCACGCCCACCCCCGCCACGATACGGGTGGTGCAGATGGACCCCGGCCCTATGCCCACCTTCACCGCATCGGCACCCGCATCCACCAGGGCCCGCGCGGCCGCCGCGGTGGCAATGTTCCCGCCGATGACCTGAACCGCCGGATAGTTTTTCTTGACCCAGGCCACACGGTCCAGCACCCCCTGGGAATGGCCGTGGGCGGTATCCACCACGATCACGTCGACACCGGCATTGACCAGGGCATCCACCCGCTCCTCGGTGCCCGTGCCCGTCCCGACCGCCGCACCGACCCGCAGGCGCTCCTGGTCGTCCCGGCAGGCATAGGGATTCTCTTTAGCCTTCTGGATGTCCTTCACGGTGATCAGGCCGCGCAGTTTGAAACCGCCGTTTACCACCAGCACTTTCTCGATGCGGTGGGTATGGAGCAGGCGGATCACCTCCTCCCGGCTGGCGCCTTCCTGCACGGTGACCAGTTTTTCCTTCGGCGTCATGATGGATGAGACCGGGTCGCTCATGCGGGTCTCGAACCTGAGATCGCGCCCTGTGACAATGCCAACGAGGCCATCCCCATCGGTTACCGGCACGCCGGATATATTATGGGCACGGGTCAGTTCCATGACCTCGAATATGCTGGTACTCGGAGAGACCGTGATCGGTTTCCGGATCACCCCGCTCTCGTATTTCTTTACGCTGAGAACTTCCTGGGCCTGCTGGGCCGGCGTTAGGTTCTTGTGGACGATACCTATCCCCCCTTCGAGCGCCAGGGAGATGGCGAACCGGGATTCGGTCACCGTATCCATGGCCGCGGAGATCAGGGGAATGCTCATGCTGATCTCACGGGTCAGCCGGGTACTGAGATCCACATCCTTCGGCAAAACCGTCGAGTGGGCAGGAACGAGCAGTACATCGTCGAAGGTCAGGGCTTCCTGGAGCAGGCGCATGATCATGTTCCCCAATGGTTGGTATGCCGGGTAAACGTTCAATTATAAAATTTGCTGATTAGCGGGTAAACTCACTAACCGGTTATTTTCCCCGCACGCCGCAAAGGAAATTTCAGGCGAAATACCAAGAATAAAATGAATAATCAGTCAGTTGAAACCGGTTTTGAAAGAGATATCTATTCAGTCTCCAGACTCAACAGCGAGGTGCGTGCGGTTCTGGAGGGCAGTTTCCCGCTACTCTGGGTGGAAGGCGAGATATCCAATTTGGCAAGGCCCTCCTCCGGACATATCTATTTTTCCCTGAAGGATCCCGTGGCGCAGGTACGTTGCGCCATGTTCCGCATGAAGCGCCAGCGTCTGCGTTTCCAGCCGGAAAACGGCATGCAGGTGCTTTTGCGTGGGCGGGTCGGTCTCTACGAGAACCGCGGTGAATTTCAGCTGATCGCGGAACACATGGAGCCCGCCGGCGAAGGTGCGCTGCGTCAGGCCTTCGAAGAACTCAAACAGCGACTCGGGGCGGAAGGCCTGTTCGACGGCCAGTACAAGAAACCCATACCGACGTTTCCCAGGCAGATAGGCGTCATTACCTCGCCCACGGGTGCGGCACTGCGCGATGTGATAACGGTGCTGCGGCGGCGTTTTCCGGCCATACCGGTGGTCATCTATCCGGTGCCGGTCCAGGGCCTGGAAGCACCCGTTGCCATCGAGAAGATGGTCCGTCGGGCAAACCAGCGTGGGGAATGCGACCTGTTGATCCTGACCCGGGGCGGCGGATCACTCGAGGACCTGATGGCCTTCAACGATGAGGGTGTGGCCCGGGCTATTCAGGAATCTGATATCCCCGTCGTATCGGCGGTGGGACACGAGATCGATTTCACCATCGCGGATTTCGTCGCCGACCACCGGGCCCCCACCCCCTCGGCAGCGGCGGAACTGGCAAGTCCCGACCAGCGTGAACTGAAAGCCAAGCTGGACGGTATCGGACGCCGACTCGGAAACCAGATTATCCAGTCCTGTAACCGGGTCTTCCAGAGGCTGACGGCTGTGGGGAAAAGGCTCGATCAAAGCCACCCAGGCAACCGATTGGGCCAACAACAGCAGAGACTGGACGAACTCGAGAGGCGGTTGAATGCATCTATCGGTATTCAGATGGGTCTGCGCCAGGACCGTGTCCACAACCTTGACACCCGTTTACAGGCCCGGACACCGACACAGCAGATGATTCGGATGAGGGACAACCACCGGTCACTGAGCCGGCGGCTTTCCCGTGCCCTGGATACCCTGTTGCTGCAACGCGGACAGCATCTCGGCTCAGCCGCCGCCAGTCTCCAGGCTCTGAGCCCCCTGGCCACGCTGGGGCGCGGCTACTCCATTACACGCCGCCTGCCTGGCAACGAGCTTGTGATGGACGCGGGCTTGCTGAAACCCGGTGAAGAACTGGAAACGCTGCTTGCCGAGGGCAGCCTGGTGTCCCGGGTTACGGGAGTTCGTCGGGAGTGACAACCATGCGTAGCCTGCGTAGAGCGCAGCGAAACGCGTGAAGTATTACTTTTGACCCGCTTTTAACCCATCTCGCAGTAGGAGCGCCGGGTAACCGGCGCTCCTACTGCGAGACCTTTTAACCCGCGTTTCGCTGCGCTCTACACAGGCTACATTGACTACTTCCTGCGATTCACAAACCGCTTCAGGCGCCGTTTTTTCTGTACCTGCCGGTCAGTCAGTTTGTTCTTTTTGTCCTTGTAGGGATTATCCGAAGACTTGAATTCAAGCCGAACCGGCGTCCCCTTCAGGTCCAGGGCCTTGCGAAACCGGTTCACCAGAAACCGCTTGTAGGGGGCGGGAACCGCATCGGTCTGATTGCCGTGGATTACGATGATCGGGGGGTTCCGGCCACCCTGGTGGGCATAGCGCAGTTTGATGCGGCGTCCCCGGACCTGGGGCGGCTGATGTTCCTGCACGGCCCATTCGAGAATGCGGGTCAACTCCGGTGTGGACAGGTTGCGCCTGGCGTTGGCAAAGGCCTCATCGACTGCCTGGTAAAGCTTGCCGACGCCGGAGCCATGCAGGGCGGATACGAAAGACCGGGTAGCGAAATCCAGGAACGGCAGTCTTCGGGGTAACTCGTCTTTTACATGATCCCGCTGTTCCTGCTCCAGACCATCCCATTTGTTGACCACTATCACCAGCGCCCGGCCGCTTTCCAGGATATGCCCTGCGATACTGGCGTCCTGCTCGCTAATGCCCTGCCTGGCATCCAGCACCAGCAGTACCACGTTGGACTGCTCGATGGCCTGCAGCGTTTTTATGACGCTGAATTTTTCAACGGCCTCACTGATTCTGGCGCGGCGCCTCATCCCGGCGGTGTCGATAAGCGTGTAGGGCTTGTCGTTGTGCGTGTAGGGGATGAAGATGCTGTCCCGGGTAGTACCGGGCTGATCGAAAGTGACCACCCGTTCCTCACCCAGCAGCCGGTTGACCAGCGTGGATTTCCCCACGTTGGGGCGCCCGACAACCGCAATCAGGGTACCCCTGTCTGTATCCGTTTCCTCGATGCTGGTTTCGGGTAAATCCTCCAGGACCCGATCAATCAACGATCGGACACCGTGGCCATGAACGGCCGCGATCGGCAGGGGTTCACCGAGACCCAGAGCGTGAAACTCCGCTTGCGCCATACCCGGCTCGAAACCTTCGCTTTTGTTGACCACCAGGGTGACGGGTTTCCCCACACGCCGCAGCTGTTCGGCGATGGATTCATCGTCGCCGCCCAGTCCCTCTTTGGCATCCAGCAGGAAAAGAATGTGGTCCGCCTCGTCGATGGCCGACTGCACCTGCCGTTCCATCAGGGCTTCCACACCTTCGCCCACGCGGCTGATGCCGCCGGTGTCGACCAGGATATAGGGCCTGGAACCCAACTGCCCCACACCGTATTGCCGGTCACGGGTGAGCCCGGGCTGATCCGCCACCAGGGCGTCGCGGCTTTTTGTCAGGCGGTTGAACAGGGTGGACTTGCCCACGTTGGGGCGGCCGACCAGGACGATCACGGGGAGCATGGCAGGATACCGGGAATCGGATCAGCGATCCTCGGAAAACTCCCCACCCCCCCAACGCAGGGGTCCATCTGAAGGCTCTTCCGGGGGTTCATCCGACAATTCACCCGGCACCTCGATCGTCAGTGCCGTGAGCACGCCTCCCTCACCGTACACGTAAAGGACCCCGTTCCTGGCGATCGGCTGAGTCGTTATGGCATCGGAGCCGGCCCGGGTGCGCGCCAGCATCTCGCCGTTGCTGCTGTCGAACCAGTGCAGGTAGCCGTCGAAATCCCCCACGACGACGTACTCACCCAGCAGGGCCGGACCCGAAAGCCTGCGCCTGAGAAGCGTGTCGTTCTTCCAGATTGCCGATCCGTTGCTGGGGTCGATGGCCCACAGGTTGCCTTCATCGTCGGAGACGTACACCTGGCGCCAGTTTCCGCCGATACCCGAGTAAGAGGAGAGCTTTCTGCGCCACAACACCACGCCGGTGTCCTCGGTAACCGCGGCCATTTCACCCTGGTAGGTACAGGCATAGATAACACCTTCGACCACCAGGGGATCGACATCGATATCCACCATGCGCTCCAGTTCCGATCGGCCGCTGGGCGCCGTTATACTCACTTCCCAGCGAAGATCGCCGCTGATCAGATCCACAGAGGCCAGTTTTCCATTGGCCAGTCCCACAATGGCGCTGATACCGCTGATGACGGGGGAGCTGTTGCCGTGCAGACTCAACACCGGCACGGTACGATCATAGACCCACAGGGATTTTCCGGTCAGCGCATCGAAACCAAACAGCTTGCCATCGACAGTGTGCACCACGGCCACACCGACATTCGACTTGGGCACCGAAAGCACCTCGCTGCTGACCCTGTTACGCCAGACCTCCTCCCCGGTTTCCTGACTGAGCCCGACCAGTATCGCATCCGCGCTTCCCACCAGGACCAGGCCGTCACCCGCCCCGGTGGCACCGGAAATATCAACGTCGGCATCGACTCTCCATTCCGTCTTTCCGGAAAACAGGTCCAGTGCCTCCACGGTGCCGTTGCTTGCCGCGGCATACACGCGATCCTCGGTAACCGCGGGCACCAGTTTTACCCGGTATCCGCCCGTGCCCGAGCCTATGGTGGAAGACCAGAGTTTCTTGATATTTATTTTGTTATCCAGGGGCACGAGTTCAGTTGGCAGCTCGGCGTTGTCCGTCCCGCCAAACCAGGTGGCAGGATTGAGTCCGCTCAGGGAACCACAGCCGGACAGCAGCAGCGTCAACAGGATCAGCGGAAAAATGGGCTTCATTCCCGGCTTTCTCACAGGGTCGGCGTCAGATCATCAAGTTTCATCTGTACCAAAGAGGCATTGCTGACACCCTTGTCCAGGGCCTCGCGATAAGCGGTCATGGCACTGTCGGCGTCACCCTCCTTTCTCGCGATATCGCCACGCAGTTCGGCGAACTCCCCCTGAAAGCTGTCGACGCCGGACTTATCCAAAACAGCCTTGGCCTCCTCCAATCTGCCTGCACCAAACATCAACCTGGCCAACCGCAGCCGGGCGATCTGGCGAAACGAGTTTTCGCTGCCGTTCTCCATGGCCCATTTGAGCTGGGTCTCCGCACCGGCACTGTCGCCCGCGGCCAGTTTGATCTTTGCAAGCTCCAGCGCTGCGAAGGTGCCGTATGCAGAGCCCTTATGGTCCTGGATAAGCGCCTCGGCCTGGGCCGCCGCGGATTCGCTGTTCCCCGCCCCGACCGCCAGACTCAACTGTTCGAAACGCGCCGATGCCTCGTCCGCAACGCCCTGTTGGTGCTGGTTCCAGGCCTGCCACCCGAACACCGCCCCCAGACCCAGTACCACACCTACGATCGTGGAGCGCCCGTTTTCCTTCCACCACTTCTTCAGGGCCTCGACTTGTTCTTCTTCCGAAAGATTCAGATCAACCATACTTTCCTCACGACTGCGAAATTTAATGCCGGTCCGGTGCAAAACTGATTTTCAGCGGCCAATTCGCCGGACCGATGCATAACGGCAGGCCCCGACTCAGAGTCTCGAACGCAGAAACCCGATCAGTGCCTGTTGATCATATTCCTGCTGTTCATCCGCCGTACGCAGGGACTTGACCGAAACCACCCCCTTGGCCAGCTCGTCATCTCCGAGCACCAGGGCATAATGGGCCCCGCTCCTGTCGGCTTTCTTGAACTGACTCTTGAAGCTGCCGCCGCCACAATGACTGATCAGGCGCAGACCGGGCAGTTCATCCCTCAACCGTTCCGCAAGCACCGGGCCCTTTGCCTGGGCCTCGTCCCCCATCAATACAATGTAAGCATGGGGAGATGCAAGCTGCAGCTCGGACAACCGCTCTTCCAACAGGCTGATCAACCGCTCAACACCCATGGCGAAACCCACGGCGGGGGTCGGCCTGCCGCCCAATTGCTCCACCAGGCCATCGTATCTGCCGCCCGCACATACCGTGCCCTGGGCACCAAGGCGGTTCGTCACCCACTCGAATACGGTGCGGGCATAGTAGTCCAGCCCCCTGACCAATCGGGGATTGACAACATAGCTCACGCCGGCGGCATCCAGTCCCTCGCGCAAAGCCTCGAAGTGAGCCCTGGATTCTCCTCCCAGACTGTCGAGCAGCACAGGGGCTCCCTCGATTACCGCTTTCATCTCTGGATTCTTTGAATCCAGTATGCGCAGTGGATTGGTCTGCAACCGATGCCGGCTCTCATCATCCAGCTCACCTTCATGCTGTGACAGATAAGCCACCAGTTCATGCCGATAGATCGCCCGTTCCTGGGAGGTGCCCAGGGTATTGACCTGCAATTCCAGTCCTGTAAGCCCCAGTGCCGCCCAGAAACGACGGGGGATGAGTATCATCTCCAGGTCGATATCCGGCCCTGCCAGCCCGAACGCCTCGGCACCTATCTGGTGAAATTGCCGGTAACGCCCCTTTTGCGGCCGCTCATGCCTGAACATGGCGCCCCGGTACCAGATACGCTGTATCTGGTTGTGGAAAAGACCGTGCTCGATACCCGCCCGCACACATCCCGCCGTGCACTCAGGACGCAGGGTCAGACTGTCCCCGTTTCGATCAGAAAAAGTGTACATCTCCTTTTCCACGATATCGGTCACTTCCCCGATGGAACGTTTGAACAGGTCGGTCTGTTCCAGAACGGGGGTACGGATCTCCCGATACCCGTAGCCATCGAGGACCTCGCGCACCCTGTCCTCCAGGAACTGCCACAGCGGGGACTGGTCCGGCAGGATATCGTGCATGCCTCGAATGGCCTGAATATTCTTTGCCATTGGCCGGCCTGCTACTTATGGAAACTCGGGATATGCATCATGGGTGGGTTCGCAGGAACTGGAAACCGTTCGGTGCTCTTCAGATTTTATCGGGGTCCAGCGTAAAGCGGGCCACATTGCCCCGCAAGTGGGGCGTGAGATCGAAAACCTCTCCATCCACCCATATCTCGACTACCGTGGCATTACCGAGCACCAGATCATAAGGAGGCGTGCCCTTTAGCACCAGGCGTGTTCCCTCTGCCATCTCCTCCTGAACCTTGAATCTTCCGGTGGCGTCCCTGATCCGGCTCCAGGACTTGCCATTGAACTGAACCACCACCCTGCCCTCCGTAGCCGGGGTCTGCCGGGGGGGCGTCGTCTCTGGTGTCTCACCGGCAGTCTGTGACTGGTCCCCGCCCCCAGCATCTTCCGGTTCTTCGACCTGGGTTTCCAGCGGCATCGTTTC
>JAHEHQ010000457.1 GCA_024644505.1 Gammaproteobacteria bacterium | reverse complement strand
CCGGTTAAGCCCGCATATTTATTCTGCCAGCGTAACCGCAGGGTCGAATTTATTAGACCGATGCGTGATTTGAGCCAACCCGCAGCTGGCCGAATGAATTCGGCCCTACAATATCACGCCCCGTATTACGGCATTAACCGGAAGCCCGTGCATTTCGCCCCCTGGCCTTGTCCACGATCAGGTCAAGATTATCGGAAAGTGTCGGCCTTGCTTCCTTGTAGAACAGTCCTATAGGAGGGGTGTCCACATCCATGGCGTAACCAATGGCGGCCATCTTGTCCGAACTGTCGTGGTCTTCCGGCAGATGCCTGGTCTGGGCCTTGAGATTCGAGTAAGTCTTGGACGTCTTGTCGAAAGTGACACAGGGGGAAAGTATGTGCAGATAGGAAAATCCCCGGTGCGCGATGGCCTGGGTGATCATTCCGCTCAGGTGGCGGGGATCGCCCGCATAACTCTGCCCGATCCAGCTGGCGTCGTAGGAGAGCATCATCAGCAGCGGGTTCAAAGGTCGGTCCTGGTTCTGGTAGGGGGATGTGCTGGTGGTGAACCCGACGACCGAGGTCGGTGAGGTCTGACCTTTTGTCAGACCGTAAATGCCGTTGTCGAATACCAGATAGGTGATATCCACATTGCGCCTTGCGGCATGGGGAATATGAGCGCCCCCTATTGCGAAGGCATCGCCGTCGCCGCCGATGGCCAGCACCGTCAGGTTGTCATTGGCGACCTTGATGCCCGTCGCAACGGGCAGGGTTCGACCGTGCAGTGTGTGAAATCCGTAGGTTTCCAGGAAAAAGGGAAAACGTGAGGCGCATCCGATGCCGGAAACCACCGTCACGTCCTTCTGGTTGATCTGCAGCTGGTTGATCGCCATCGTGACACCGTCGACGATGCTGAAATAACCGCAGCCGGGACACCAGGTCGGGAGCGCCTTGGAACGTAAGTTCAGCCTGCCGCTTTCACGCACCTGTTCAAGTTTTTCTTCCAGATATACGGGTTGTCTGAGATTGCCCATGGAAAGATTCCCTGTTGGTTTATGTCATGTTCACGCGGCTGATTTGACCCGCTCGGCCAGGCGTCTGATTTCATCCAATATGTCGGCTACCCGCATGGGTACGCCAGGCACCCGATTGAGGCGGGTGAAAGGTTCGGAAACCGCCGAACCGACCAGGTTTGCAAACTGGCCTTCATAATTGAGTTCCGGGATCAGGATCTCCCGGCAATCAGAGAAGAAGTCCTTGATCGGTTGAAGCGGCAGCGGTGACAGCATCACCACCTTCATCGCCGAACAGTTGATACCCTCGTCCTGGGCCACCAGCATTGCCTCGAGGATTTCACCGAAAGTGGATCCCCACCCTAGGATCCCAACATCCACTTTCCCTTCGTCACCGAAGCGCTTTTGAATGGTGATGCCGGGATGATCGAGGGCACCGAGCAGCTTTTTGTGGCGTTTTTCACTCATCTTGTGGTGCATGTCCGGCTGATCGTTGGGTCTGCCCAATTCGTTGTGTTCCAGGCCGGTAATGGTATGTATACCGCCTTCCTCCCCGGGGATGGTTCGGGGGCTGACGTGGTCTTCCGTGAAGCTGAATCGATGATAGGGGCCGCGTTCCTGACGGGTGCGATGTTTGGAACTGTCTGCCTCGAAGGGGTTCTGACGCGGAAGCACCACGGTTTCATAACGATTCGAAAGATAGAGATCCAGCAGTACGATGACCGGTGTCTGATAACGCTCCGCCATTTCGAAGGCTTTTCCGGCGCACTTGTATGCACCCTCCACATTGGTAGGTGCCAGAACGATGCGCTGAGCGTCTCCCGCGCCCCCGAATACCGCAAGATGCAGGTCTGACTGCTCGGTCTTTGTCGGCATGCCGGTTGAGGGTCCGCCGCGCTGCGAGCAGAATATTACGGACGGTACTTCCGCCATTACGCCCAGTCCCAGCATCTCGGCCATCAATGCCAGTCCGGGGCCCGATGTGGCGGTGGCTGCCCTTGCCCCCGCGTAGCCTGCCCCGACAGTGGCGGAAATCGCCGAAATCTCGTCCTCGGTCTGCAGCAGCCGACCGCCGCGCCTCGGCAGTTCGGTGGCAAGGTTTTCCATGATCGAGGTCGCGGGGGTGATGGGATAACCGAAAAAGGTTTCCAGTCCCGCGTCGAGACAGCCGCGAACCACTGCGGCGTTACCCGTCATCATCTGCACCTTGCTGCCGATATCCTGGCGTTCCGGGGTGCCCAGTTCGATGAAGTCGAGGCGGAAGGTGGAGGTGCCCTCGTCATAGGCGGTATCGAAGGCGAGCAGATTCGATTCACTGATGCTTGGGTCTTTGTGTTTGAATTTGTCCCTGATGATCAGATGGAAGGGTTCACGCTGCATCTTGTAAAGCCCTGCCAGAAAACCCAGGGCGACGATGTTCTTTGCCTTGGAGCCGCCGGTGGTCTGGTCACTGACCTCTCGCATGCTCACGCCGTAAGGGAGTTGACCAGGCTGCAGATGCCCTGAGATATGCTCACCTTCAGCCATGGCTGAGATGGGTGCCTGAT
>JAHEHQ010000456.1 GCA_024644505.1 Gammaproteobacteria bacterium | reverse complement strand
GGACAAGAACAGGGAAGGGTAGCGATGGGTCATGATTAAAAGCTCTTTATCTGAATGTAGGATACACCCCACCCCAAAGGGAAGGGCAATCCGAAAAGGCCGTCAGGCTATAGCCGCCGCGCTGACTTCCCGCGCTCTGTTGCCGTTGAGCAGACGGCTCAGACTGTATGCACCATCGCCAAGCGCGGCCTGGGCAAAGGAGGCAGCGATCAGAAACAGGGGATACTCCCAGCCGCCACCCTCATTGGAAAACAGCCAGCCGCTGGATCCATGCACCAACAGGATGGAGCCTATCAGCACGGGGACCAGGGCCAGTGATACCAGGCGGGTCTGGTAGCCAACAACCAGCAGAGCGCCGCCGATCAGTTCCGCACCGATAGTCGGATAAGCAAACCACCCGGGTACGCCGACGGATGCAAAAAAACCCGCGGTGCCGGCCGGGGTGAATACCAGGATCTTCAGCAGCGCGTGCGCGATGAACATGATGCCCAGTGCGTTTCGAAGTATCAAAGCGCCATAGGGCGCGGTGTCGAATGAATCTTTCATGATGTGTCCTCCAGGTTGATTTCAAAATGTCTGGGCAGAGTATGGTTATCGATTAATGCATTGACAATAGACTAATTAATAGAAAAACTGTCTACAAATGGTAGACAAAAGGTTGCCGATGGACAAACTGACCTGTATGCAGGCATTCATTTCTGTGGTGGAGGCAGGGGGCTTTTCCAGTGCTGCCCGCAAGAGCGGGCTCTCGAAGGCGTTGGTCAGCCGGTATGTGGGGCAGCTGGAACAGATGTTGGACCTGCGCCTGCTGCACCGGACCACCCGGCAGGTGAGAACCACCACGGTGGGTCAGGCCTATTACGAGCGTTGCAGACTCCTGCTGGAAGAACTGGCGGAACTGGAATCGGCTATTCAGACTGAACAGTCCACACCCACCGGTACGCTGAGGATCAATGCACCGACATCCTTTGCCGAATTGCGTTTGATGCCCGCCGTTGCGGCCTATTCCGAGCGTTATCCGGAAGTACGGATCGAGATGGAGCTGACAGATCGCTTCGTGAATCTGGTCGAGGAGGGCGTCGACCTGGCCATTCGTATCGCGGATCTGCCGGACTCCTCTTTCGTTGCCCGCAAGCTGGGTGTTGTGGCCATGCTTGCCTGTGCCTCGCCCGGGTATCTCGAGAGGTACGGTGAACCCAAAGTGCCGAAGGACCTTGCGGGGCACAAGTGCATAATAGATACCAACTACAGTTCCGTCGACCGCTGGCTCATCGGCAACGAAGCCAGTGGTGAATGGGTGCAGGTTTCCGGACCCATCCGGGTGGACAGTCCCAAGGCTGCCAGGGAACTGCTGAGAAGCGGGCAGGGTATTGGGCTGTTGCCTTCGTTTGTCGTCGAGGAGGATATTGCCGGGGGACGGCTGTGCAGGCTTTTCCCCGGAATCGAGCCCCAGACCCACGGTATCAATGCCGTCTATACCCATCGCAAGCATCTGTCCGCCAAGGTGCGTTTGTTTATCGAGATGGTGCAGGCTCATCTGACAAATGGAGAATTTCCTGTCCCGCAAGGTAACCCGGCGCCTGACAAATAATTCATGCACCTGGCAGGTCAATTCAATTAAAATGGCACCCGAATCTTCCTGTCAGTGAGAGGCCTAACTTGAAATTTATCGACTTCAATGAACCCGGTGGACCGGATGTGCTGTTCGTCAAAGATGGCCCCACCCCTTCGATAGGCGACGACGATGTCCTGATAAAGGTGAGTGCAGCTGGCGTCAATGGCCCGGACATCATGCAGAGAAAAGGCCTGTACCCGCCGCCGCCGGGTGCATCCCCTGTTCTGGGGCTGGAAGTCGCGGGTGAGATTACCGAAACCGGCGGCCGGGTGACATCCTGGCAACCGGGCGACCTGGTCTGCGCGCTGGTCCCGGGGGGAGGATATGCGGAGTACGTCAGGACAAAGGCAGCCCACTGCCTGCCCATACCCCGGGGCCTTGACCTGACCGAGGCCGCCTCACTGCCCGAGACCTTTTTTACCGTCTGGTCCAATCTCTTCGACCGTGCCCATATGAAAGCCGGGGAGTCGTTGCTGGTACATGGCGGAAGCGGGGGCATCGGGGTCACGGCAATACAGATTGCCAAAGCCAAGAGGGTAACGGTTTTCGCCACCGCGGGCAGCGAGGAAAAGTGCCAGGCCTGCATGGACCTTGGCGCGGATGCGGCAATCAATTACAGGGAAGAGGATTTTGTCGAAAAGATAAAGGAATTGACCCAAGGCAAGGGTGTCGACGTTATCCTGGATATGGTCGGCGGCGATTACATCAATCGCAACCTGAAATCCCTGGCGCTTGATGGCAGGTTGGTGACCATTGCATTCTCGGCAGGCCACAAGGCTGATATCAGCATCGCGCCTATCATGATAAAAAGATTGACCTGGACGGGCTCAACCCTGCGGCCTCAGTCCGATGAGGCGAAGGCCTCGATTGCGGAATCTTTAAAGAAAAACATCTGGCCGCTCATCGAGGATGGAAGCATCCGGCCGGTGATTTACAAGAC
>JAHEHQ010000105.1 GCA_024644505.1 Gammaproteobacteria bacterium | reverse complement strand
TATCCCGGCTGGCTCAACAGGTATCCACCGTTGTGGCCGCCCTGAAGTGCCACGAAGGTTTTCGGTTCCCGGGCTGCCCTGAAGATCTTTTCACCCTGTCCGAAAGGGATCACCTCGTCTCCCGGGCTGTGCAAGACCAGCAGCGGGCAATGGATCCGGTCGATGATATCCAGTGTATTGAAACTGAAGCGCAGAAACACAATCCGGGAGATCAGGGGCATGATCTCGCTGGCCATGTCCCTCGCAGAACTGAAGCTGGATTCCAGTATCAGTCCGGCGGGATGCACTTCCGAGGCCAGTTTCGTGGCCACGGCCCCCCCGAGAGAACGCCCGAAAAGGATGATGTCCTCCGCATCAAATCCTTTTTCTTCCCTCAGAAAGCGCCAGGCAGCCCTGGCATCCTCATAAAGACCGGATTCATCGGGCCTGCCCCGGCTTGCCCCGAAACCCCGGTAATCGAATATCAGGACATTCATGCCGAGCCGATGAAAGATCTCCACGGAGGCGCCACGATGGGAGATGTTGCCCGCGTTACCGTGGAAGAAGAGCAGGGCCTTGTCGGATCCAGGATTGGGCAGGTACCAGCCATGCAGCCGAACATTGTCTGCCGTATTCAGGGATACCTCTTCATATTCCAGTCCCCACGCCGCCGGGGTTTCATCGAGAGCCTTTTGGGGAAAAAAGATCATGGAAGGCTGTTGCATGTACATCCAGCCGTTGAAGAGTGCCAGCAGCAGCACGAGAAGAAGAATCTGGCTTGCCATGATCTGCACTCAGATTAAGCTTTGTGATGGCGAAAAGCATTATATCCCGAAAGCTGCACCAACTCGCCGCGCCGCATCGTCACTGCGATGGGAAAGGGCATTCTGGAAAAAACGTTGGACACCATGCAGTAAGGGGAGACTATACTATGGTCTTCGAATCGGTGAGGAACGAACCTCGTCATTTCAGGACGATTGGCCGCCCGAAAATGCCGATTGAGCCAATTCAGACAATCTTATCAGAGGCGATAAATGACAGAAAATTCCAAAGACGAAGGCGTAATGACCGTTCTACTGCAGCGGCTCGAACAGTTTCGGCTTCCAAGATTGCTCGATCTGAAGGAGAAAGTCGTGAATGGCGAGGTCCTCAACGACTTCGACATTGAGTACCTGTCGGAGGTGTTCGCGGATGCCGAAAAAGTAAAACCGCTGGTCGAACGACACCCGGAATACTCAGAAATAGTAACCAAGATGGTTTCCCTCTACAAGGAGATCACCGAACAGGCGCTGGAGAACGAGAACAAGTCTTAATGGAGAGTTCAAGACACGAACTCCCAACGCTCGGCCAGTGAACGGTAACTGGCGGTGTTTTCCATAATCGCCCCCCGCTGACCGACCAGCAACGAGGCGAAATCCTGTGCCCGCTCGAGGATCTGCGGCAGCGGCCATTTGCGCAGCAGGCCTAGGATGCAGACCGATGCAAAGGCGTCCCCCGCACCTACTGTATCCACCACAGGGACCCTGGCGGCGGGTTTCACTTCCAGGATTTCGGCGGAGCCGTCAAGGGCGAAAGCACCCTTGCTGCCCGCAGTGACGATCAACAGTTCCAGGGCGTGGCGCGTCATCAGGGTTTTCGCCTTGGTGCGCAACGCCTCCTCTCCATCCACCATGGTTTCCAGTTCTGCGTCGTTTATCTTTACCCAACGGCTGTGATCGAGCTGCTGCTCGACCAGCGTCTTCGACCACCAGGGTGGTCTCAGATTGACATCCAGGAACACCGGTGCCTGGTGTCTTTGCAGCAGCGCTTCCAATGCTGCGGCCGAGTCGGGGTGTCTGAGCCCCAGCGTTCCCTGGTAGATCAGGGCGGGCTCCATTGGTGGGATGGCGTCACCGTGGATATGGTCATAGGCCCTGTCGGCCATGATGTCGAACGTCGGCTGGCCATCCTGGAGACTGACCCTGACTTCTCCCGTGGGATGGGCGGAATCCTTCTGAAGACCCGCCGTCGTCATGCCCCAATGGGCCATGGTGTCGCGAATCTGTCTTCCCATGGGGTCGTCCCCGACACGGCTGATAAGCAGGGGTTCGCATCCGAACGCCTGCAGGTGCCACGCGACATTGAAAGGGGCTCCGCCGAGCACACGGCTGCCGTCATCGAAACAGTCGAAAAGCACTTCTCCGAACAGAACGGGAATCTTATCCACTTTACCTTCCCTTCTTTAAGGCCCAATAACCCGGAAACATTCCAGACGACTCAGGGATGATAATGGACACCCCTTCCGATCGAGGTCGGGAAGTCACTCCTGCGGGGTTTCGATCGGCATTCGGCACTTGCCATAGAAATCGTAATAATCTATCGCCTCCATAATCCCGCCTGCCCCCCGGGCAACGGCGAAATAGATCCTCTCGGAATCTTCCAGCTGCGACAATTCCTCGTGATGCCGGTTGCCCACCACCACGGCCAGCGTGTTCCCGCGCATCATGTCCTCGTCCGCACCCGAGCCGCCGGCCACCAGTATCTGCTGAAGCGGGATCTCAAAGCGGGCGGCCATGTAACGCAGCGCCAATCCTTTGGAGGCCCGAATCGGCAGGATGTCCAGGAACTGGCCAAAGGAAAGAATGAGATTGACGGATTGCTCCTCCTGGTACAGCAAGCCGTTTATCTCGTCAGGACTGGGGGCGTTTTCCGGGTCGATGTAATAGCTGATCTTGAATCGGCTCTGTTCCGCTTTCGGCTGCAGAATAAGGCCAGGTAAGGGGGCCATCACGCGCTTGACCACCTGAGGTGTCCACTGCTTCTCGATATGACGGGTCCAGCCGGTGTCCTCGGTGAGCTTGGGTGCGTAGTGAATGGAGGTGCCGCAGCTGGTTATCAGCACATCGGGTTCAGGGATTGCATGCTGCTTCATCAATCTCAAAGCGGAATCCAGGCGGCGTCCCGTGGCGATGCCGAAGGAGGCCCCTTTTCTGTTCTCCCGAATCATCTGGATCAACGCAGGCAGGGAATCCGGGCAGTCCAGCAGATTCTTGTCAAGATCGGTAAAGATGGCCCGGTCGTGGTAGAGCATGGGCCGGCGGGCAGTGGGCGGGCGCACCAGAGGCTCGGAGGTCTTTTCGATTATCGGGCGCACCATTTCCAGGTAGCGCACCGCATGGGCCTCCCAGGAATAGTGCTCCCTCACGCCCTTCAACCCCTGGGTGGACCGGTGCTGCCAGCCCTCCCAGTCGAGAAGTACCTCCTCGATGCCTTTGGCGATAGCATCCGGCTCCAGGGGATTTACCAGCACGCCGTTGTTGCAGTTCTGGATGATATCCCGTGGGCCTCCGTCCTCGGTGGCAACGATGGGCAGACCGCTTGCCGCGGCTTCTATCAGCGTCAGTCCGAAAGGCTCGGTCAGCGCAGGATTGACGAATACCCCACCGGAGAATGCCGTCAGTCGATAGATCAGAGGGACGTCATCCGCGGCATGATGCTTGGGGTATGCAACTTTTCCATAGAGATCGTAGCGATCGATCTGCTGCATCATGTCGTTGAAAACTTCCTGGGCACCGGCATCCAGATCGTTGATGTCGTCACGGTTGCCGGCCACGATGACCAGGTTGGCCGATTCCTGAAGTTTCCGGCTCTCGCCGTACGCCGTGATCAGGGCACCGATATTTTTGCGGGTGTCCGGTCTGGAAAGTGCGAGAATAATGGGTTTTTCCGGTTCCCTCAGAAAACGGGTGATGGCATCGGTAATGCTGGCATGCCACTCGTTGCCCTCGGGGGGATAAAAGCGCGTCAGGTCGGTACCAGGCGGTATAACCCGCATCTGCTCCGGCTGGTAGTAATCGTAGAGTGCATACTGCTCTTCGATCTCCTGATTGGTGCTGGTGATAACCCGTTCCGCGGAGGCCAGTGTCATCTCTTCGGCCTCGATGCGCCGGGCCATATTGTAGCGTTCCTCGATCTGCGGTGTGTCGAGTCCGGATGCCAGCAGCCGGCGGCGCTTGACCCGTCCAAGGGAGTGGCCGGTATGTATCAGGGGGATGCCGAGAACGTGGGACACCCGGCTGCCCACGTAACCGGCATCGGCATAGTGACTGTGCAACAGGTCCGGCAACCGATCCTGGTTCCGAAAAAACAGGATGCTGTTATCCACGAAGGCATCGAGATGATCCCAGAGTGCCTCCTTGGGAATATAGCCTTCCGGACCTGCTTTTATCCGGACGATTCGGGCGTCTTCACTCAATACTTCAAACGGCTCGGCGTATTCTGAGTTGATTTCCGGATCTTCGACCGCCCGGGTCAGCAGATCCACACGGGCCACCCCGGGCTGCGCGGCCAAGGCGCAAGCGACCTCCACCACATACTTGGTTTGTCCACCGGTATCGGCGTCCCGGCCCAATTCCAGGTCATAACCTCTGATCAGACCGTGAATACTGAACAGTCCCAGATAGAGCCCGCCGTTTTTCTGTTGTTCCGCCTTTTCTTCCGTCAAATTGCTTTCTCTTTGAAAGTCTCCCAGCTTTTATCCATTATGAACCATTCGAGGTTTGTTGTCTTCGTGAGGTAAAAGGGGATGTTGCCGGGAGATGTGAGTTCGATCATAGAAACTGCAGGTGTGGCGCTGGCAACATTTTTTGCCACGATCGGCCCCATCGACGTCGCTGCCATGTTCGCTGCGTTGACATCGTCCACATCCCCACCGGAAAAACGATCCATCGCTATACGGGGAACGCTGATAGCGGCTGTGATCCTCGTGACATTTGCTTTTCTCGGTGAAGTGATGCTGGCAAGCCTGGGGATATCCCTGGCGGCGTTGCGAACATCCGGGGGTATTCTGCTGCTGCTCATTGGCATCGAGATGGTTTTTGCCCGCCCCTCCGGCGCCACTTCTGCCACGGAGGAGGAGGCCAGGGAGGCTCAGGGCAAAGGAGATATCGCCGTGTTTCCCCTTGCCACTCCCTTGATTGCAGGTCCGGGGGCAATGGGTGCGGCCATACTGTTGATGGCGGGCGCGGAGGGGGACGTGCTGCATCAGTTCATTGTCCTGGGGTCGTTGGTCGCGGTGCTGACCCTGACGCTGCTGTGTCTGTTTGTAGCCACCCAACTGCAGCGATTTCTGGGTGTCACCGGGATGCATGTCGTCAGCCGGGTATTCGGCGTCCTGCTCGCCGCATTGGCAGTGCAGTTCATATTTGACGGCATTTTGCAGAGTGGGTTGCTGGATTGAACTCGAATACTGCGGGATGAGGGGACTGAAAACACCTATATTAAATATAGGGAAACAGTATTTCTGTTGCAGGGAGGTTGTTATGGAGATCTATCGAGTTTTGATCACGGTTTTCCTGTTTTTCATTGCCGTTTTTCAGGCCAATGCCCAGTCTTCGGGCTATTATGGCGAACCTGGCTACGGCAGTTCCTATCCACCCTATTACGTAGACAGGGGATACGGACGACCGCCTCCAAGGCCCTATGGCAGAAGGGACTCGGGGCTCGGTTCGATACGTATGGAGCGCGGTATGACCGGGGACAGTTATACATTGATCATCCATCTGGATGGCCGGTCCCCCAAGTCTATCCAGATAAAACCGGTCCACAATCGGCTGGTCATCAGCAGTGATACCCTTGAAATGCAGCGCGAGCAGGATCAGCGGGGTGGTTACAGTTACTCGCGGCAGTGGGGCAGCAGTACCCGTACCCTTCGTCTTCCCCGGGACGCCGATGCCAAAGCGCTGGTGCGGACGGATGGGGAGGATGCGATTGATATCCGCATCCCGAGGATGTCTTATCAGCGTTGAAGCGTCCGGATCCTTGAGGGGATGGGTGAGTGGGGATGATTTCTTATAACTGCTGTAGCTTCATATCGCGGCAATAGCGATGTTTCAAAACTACGTCGAAAAAAGCACCCAGAAAGTCTTACAGATTCTGGATATTGCGGTTTCAGAGATGTCGGCGATGAAGGAAAACCTTCTGACACCGGATTTCATCCTGATTGCACTGCTTTCTCAAAAAGACGCTGAGGCGGTGAAAATCCTCGAGGATCTGCTTCCGGATCACCGGAATGCAATCCGCAAAATCATTGAAACGGTAAGAAGCAGGCATCAGCACACGACATCCGTGCAGGCGAGCCAGGTGGTGGCATCCCAGGAGGTCAGCGATCTTTTCCGGATGGCCCATGACGAGGCCCAGGCCTTCGGGGATGACTATATCGGTACCGGTACCCTGTTTCTGGCGCTCTTCGACCCGAAGGCCGGACCGGTCTCGGAAGTCCTGCGTGATGCGGGCATCACACAGGAACAGGCCCGCCAGGCATTGCGCAACCAGCGGGGGGGCCGAGCCCTAAAGGAGCAGGATGCCGAAACCCGGGAAGACCCCCTCAAGAAATACACCAGAGACCTCACCGAGTTGGCCAGGGCCGGTGAGCTGGATCCGGTCATCGGGCGGGAGGATGAGATCAGCCAGGTCATCCAGACCCTGTCCCGCCGCAAGAAGAACAACCCCGCGTTGATCGGCGAGGCCGGTGTCGGAAAAACGGTGATCGTGGAAGGGCTGGCCCAGCGCATTGCCGATGCGGATGTGCCGGATACCCTGTTGCACAAACATCTGTTGTCTCTGGATATGGGCGAAATCATTGCCGGTGCGAAGATGCGCGGAGAGTTCGAGGAGCGGCTGAAGTCGGTGCGGGATGCGGTGGTCGAGGCCCGTGGCCAGGTGATACTGTTCATCGATGAGCTGCATACGGTGGTGGGGGCGGGTGCAGGCGGAGGCGGGATAGATGCACCCAGCCTGCTCAAAACCTCCCTCGCCCAGGGCACACTGAAGGTTATTGGCGCCGACACGCTTGACGAATACCGGCGGTTCATCGAGGCGGACAAGGCACTGGAGAGGCGTTTCCATCCGATCCTGGTGCGCGAACCGAGTGTGGACGAGACCATTCTCATACTGCAGGGGATTGTGCCCCGCTACGAAAAACACCATCAGATCCGGTATCGCCCGGAGGCCATAAAGGCAGCGGCGCAACTCTCCGAACGCTACCTTACGGACCGGCGCCTGCCGGACAAGGCGGTGGATCTGATAGACGAGGCGGGTTCCAGAAAACACCTGAGCCTGATTGCGGTTCCGCGGGCCGTGAAAGAACTGGAGCGTAAACGTCAGCATCTGCTCCGCGAGAAGACCGAAAGCTACAATGCCCAGGATTTCGAGGCTACCGCACGCCTGCAGATGGAACTGTTGAAGGTTGAGGACCGGCTGCGTGCGGCCCGCGACAAACTGCAGGAAGAGCGAAAGGATCAGGAAGCCGTGGTAGGCGACGAGGATATCGCCGAGGTCGTGGCTCACTGGACCGGCATCCCCGTGGCCCGCATGGTGGAGTCCGAAGCCCGGAAGCTGTCCCGAATGGAGGAGAACCTGCACCGGCGCATCATCGGTCAGGAGGACGCTGTCAGCTCCGTGGCGGATGCCATCCGGCGCAACCGGGCCGGAATCACCTCCAGACTCAGGCCCATCGGCTCATTTCTGTTTCTCGGGCCCACCGGCGTAGGCAAGACAGAACTGGCCCGTGCCCTGGCGGCATTTCTGCTCGATGACGAATCCCGCATCATCCGGCTCGACATGTCCGAATACATGGAGCGGCACGAAGTGTCCAAGATGATAGGCGCACCGCCCGGTTATATCGGCTATGGTGAAGGTGGACAGCTGACCGAAAAGGTCCGGCGAAATCCCTATACGGTGGTATTGCTGGACGAGGTCGAAAAAGCACACCCCGATGTCTTCAATATGCTGCTGCAGATCCTGGAAGACGGCCAACTGACCGATGCCCAGGGTCACATGGTCTCCTTTCGCAATACGATTCTCATCGGGACCTCCAATCTCGGCACCGAATCCCTCTCCCCGGATAAGCGGCCCATCGGTTTCATTCAGTCCGCCATGCCGGACTACAGGGAGGCACGTGACCTGGTGATGCACGAGGTCAAGAAATTCTTCAAGCCTGAGTTTCTCAACAGGCTCGATGACGTCATTGTGTTTCACTACCTGGAAAAGGAACATGTTCGCCAGATTGCCGACATGTTCGTCAACGAGTTGGCAAGGCGAATGGAGGAAGAGGGGATCCATCTCGAGGTGGATGAGGCGGTGGTCGACAAACTCGCGGCGGATGGATTCGATCCTGTGTACGGTGCCCGGCCATTGCGGCGTGAAGTGGAGCGCCAGGTGGAGAATCCCCTGGCCATGAAGATCGTCAGGGGAGAGTGCTCGGAGGGCGGCCGGGTCAGGGTGGTTCTGGAGA
>JAHEHQ010000455.1 GCA_024644505.1 Gammaproteobacteria bacterium | reverse complement strand
CCAGCCGGCCGGCCATGTCTTCCAGTTCGTGAATCGTGTCCCGGAACGCCCCCTGCAGGCCGGAGTTGTGGTCCACGCCCTTGATACGCCAGGCTTCCGCCACGTCCTCGAACCGCTGCCCATAGTTCTGGATCAGCCGTTTCATGCGCTCCGCCACCGGCACCATCGATGGGCCGATGCCGCCCATCTCGGCGGCCTTGGTGTGGGCCTGCTCCAGGTTCTCCGCCACCCGGCGCGCATGTTGCTCATCCCTCGTCAGCACGAAAAGCTTCTCGGCCCTCTGCGCTTCCAGCATATCGATCTCGATGGCCAGGGCATGCACTTTCCTGGCGTCGAACAGGTCGTCCAGCTGGCGGTAATCGACCAGGGCCCGCTGGAGCGTGTCGTGGTACTGCCATATCACACCCAGAAACAGCAGACCGACGATACCGAAACCGAAGCCGATCTTTTCCCCGATGCGCAGTTTTCTGAACCATTTATCCATACCAGATTCTCCCGACCTGACCGTGAAGCATGGCAAGACACACAACTAACGCTGTTTGCTCAATTTTGCAGTATATGAAGTATCGGTGACATTTTTGTTACGCTGCCATAGTGCACTTCTCAGGATTCGGCGTTCCTGATTGTCAGGCGCCAAAAGGCGATTGCATTCAACCCAATCGCAGGAACTCACCGCCCAGGCCCTTGCACCCAACCTGTATCAAAACCAGAAACGCGCATCGTAATCCTGTTCACCCAAATAGTAATGATTATCAATACTATACTGCCATCATTGCACCAGCCCACCTGATCCGGTCCATCGCCTGAAAAAAATCCCCATGTATGCTTTGCAAAGCCCCGGAGTTTCCCTTACCATCGGGCGGAAAATACGAAAAATAAGCTCCGGTGATAGGCCTGCTCATCGCCCGGGACCGCTCCATGAAGATGTCAAGTGGTTCGTGTGAAATCGGTTGGCCTGGGGAATGCACCGCATAAGAAGAACAGAACCGATAACAGATTGGTCATAGGGTGCGTTTTTGTTCCACGCTGGACATTGGAGAGATTGAGCATGACAGGCAATCCTGAAAAAGCGAAAACCTCATGGATAAAAATCCTACTGATATTGGCTGCGGTGTTCGGAGCAGGCGCTGTATTTGCCGGTCTGTTCAACGTAGGTCTCGCGTATACCAATACCACTGAATTCTGCACCGGCTGTCACACCATGCAGATTCCTTCCGGGGAATTGAAAGAGTCGGAGCACTACTCCAACACTTCCGGTGTACATGCGGGTTGCGCGGACTGTCACGTGCCCAAAGAATTCTTCCCCAAGATGGTCGCCAAGATCATAGCCGCCAAAGACGTCTGGCACGAAATCATCGGCACCATCGACACGCCCGAGAAATACGAAGCGTACCGTTGGAAAATGGCCAACCGCGTCTGGGCAAAGATGAAGGCCACGGATTCCAGAGAATGCCGTTCCTGCCACAGTTTCGAACATATGGATCTCAGCAGCCAGAGCCGCAGTGCGCGCAACCGCCACGGCCGCGCCCCGGATGAAGGCAAGACCTGTATCGACTGCCACAAGGGCGTGGCCCACGAAGAGCCGGACGAGCCGGAAGAAGAGGAAACGGAAGGCGCGAGCTGAATGGGTTCGCAATACCAGTCTTCCGGTCTTTTGAGGAATCCAGATGAAAGGTAGAAAGATCGCCCTCCTGATTTTTGGTATTGCGCTCACCCTGCAGGTGCTTGCCGGTGATTCGGCGGCAGAGAAGGAATTCCGACTCGCCGCGGCTATCGGTGATGTGGAGACCATGACCCGGCTGCTGGACCGGGGTGTTGACGTAAACAGTGCCAACAAGTTCGGCAAGTCGGCGTTGATGATGGCTATCGAGAACGACAACCTCGAGGCCACCGCCCTTTTGCTTGCCCGGGGTGCCGATGTGAACGCCGTAACCGTGGCAGGCTGCACCGCCTTGACCTTCGCAGCCGAGAACGGGCACTCGGCCCTGACCGCGCTGCTCCTGGAGCGCGATGCGGATATCAATGCGCGAACCCGCGCGGGCTGGGACGCCCTGATGATCGCGTCCCGGTATGGCCTTACGAACATGGTGGAACAGCTCCTGTTCAAGGGTGCCAATCCCAATACCCAGGACAAGGACGGCATGACCGCCCTGCTCCATACCGCAGAGAAAGGCTATACGGAGACGGCAGCAATCCTGATCAAGGGAGGGGCCAAGCTCGAATCCCAAGACAAGAATGGCTCCACCGCCCTTATCACGGCGGCGGACAAGGGGCACACCCGGATAATAGACCTGTTGCTGGACAGCGGTGCGGATATCGATGCCGCCGACAACGACGGCGCCACGGCACTGATCTGGGCCGTGGGTCAGGATCACATCGATGCCGCAGAAAATCTGATTCATCGCGGGGCCGACGTCAACAAGCAGGACAACGACGGCGTCACGGCGTTGATGGAGGCCGCTTCGGTGCGTTCGGCGGACCTGGTCGGTCTGCTGCTGACCCATGGCGCCGATGTGGAGATCAAGGACGGTCGGGGGCGCACGGTAAACGACATTGCGC
>JAHEHQ010000454.1 GCA_024644505.1 Gammaproteobacteria bacterium | reverse complement strand
TTCTGACTCCGAGAAGCCAGCTCCCGTTGCATCCAGGCCGCATAGATCTGATCAGGCCACTGGGACTGAAACCAGGCGATGGCTGCAATTATCTCGTCATCCGAGAGCTTCCCGCCCCAGGGGGGCATATTTCCCAGCCCCCCCGGGCTTCCTTTTTTCACCACTTGAAACAGCACCCTTAACGGGTGATGCCAGCCGTGGCCCGTCCCATTGAGGGGCGGTGCCGGATACTTTCCGTCGGGCCCGGCTTGGCGCCATTCCGGTGCACCTTCCGCCTGCTTGCCATGGCAGGCGGCACAGTTCTCCTGAAAAACCTTTGCACCCTGACTGACATGCTGAGAGGCATACCAACGCTCCACCGGTTCCGCCGGCACCATGTCCCTGGACACAGTGGAGGAAGATGAGGAAGTCCCGGGCGTCGATTCACCGGAAGAGCAGGCGACAAGCACAGGAAGCAACAGCCCGACGACAAACAGTTGGAGTTTCACCTATTGGATCTCCTTGACCCCGGGACCAGCGGTCCCGAATACCCATCCGCAGAACTCGGAAAAAATGCTGCGGTTAAAGTTCAGAAAAGGTCAGGAGACTGCAATGGGAGGGCGGAATTCAACAGATACCAGGGGTTCGGGCAAAAGCCTTGATAAAGCCGGTCGAAAGATTCGGGAAGTTGGGAAGTTCAACTCAAAGGTGCTTGCCATAAAGAACTGGACACCGTAACACTGATCACCGCAACAGTCGTCGATGGAAATTCCCCAGGTCGATTGTTCACAGCAACCGTCGGACATACTTTTCTTTCCGTTGTCACCGCAGTCGCTCATATCCATGTGGCTCATATAGGCTGGATCAGCCGCCACTGCATCCCCCTCCGCGGCATGGCCAAACCGGAACGGTAACAATGCGATCGCCAGAGCCACCAGCAATGCCAGAATCTTATTGGAATCCAGGTACATGACGCAAATATTCCTGCTTATTTCTGTCAAAGTCAATCGATGACAAATAAGCCTTTTGTTATCCAGAAAACCAACCTGTCCTGCTATTCCGGGAACCATCGTCGGGTTCCCAAACATATCCTGACCAGCATAAGCATCACCGGTACCTCAATAAGCACCCCAACCACAGTGGCAAGTGCCGCACCCGACGAGAGGCCAAACAGCATGGTCGCCGTCGCAATAGCCACCTCGAAGTGATTGGATGCACCGATCATGGCCGTTGGCGCGGCGTCTGCATAGGAAAGCTTCAGGACTCTGGCAAGCAGGTAACCCAGGGCAAAGATCAGCACGGTCTGAAGAAACAGCGGAATGGCTATCCACAGGATGGTCAGCGGGTTTGAAACTATGACCTCGCCCTTAAAGGAGAAAAGGAGCACGAGCGTGGCGAGAAGCGCCAGAATCGTGATGGGCGTCAGCACGTGAAGGAACCTCTCCCTGAACCAGCGCTCCCCTTTCACCCTGATGATCCATCTGCGCGACAGAAACCCCGCCGCCAGGGGCAGCGCCACATAGATGGCAATCGAGAGTAACAGCGCCTGCCACGGCACGGGCAGTCGACCGACCCCCAGCAAAAAACCACCCAGAACACCGTAGAGCACCAGCATGGTCAGGGAGTTGATCGCGACCATCACGAGGGTATGCCCGTCATTCCCCCGTGCGAGATAGCCCCAGACAAGTACCATAGCCGTACAGGGAGCAATACCAAGTAAAATGCAGCCGGCCAGATAACTTCGCCAAAGCGGTACCTGCAGCATTTTTACCCCGTCGATGAGCACAACCCTGCCGGCGCCGTAGGTCTCGCCCTCGCGCAAATCGATACCAAAGGGTACTTTTATCAGGTCGGTGGCTTCGGCCCCGATGAAACCGTGAAAAAGAACCCCCAAAAACAGCAGGGCAATTCCATACATGGTAAAGGGTTTGACGACCCAGTTGACAAACAGGGTGAGTCCAACCGGTTTCGCGCTGCGGCCGGCCTTGACGACCTCGGCAAAGTCGATCTTGACCATGATGGGATACATCATGAAGAACAGGCATATGGCGATCGGGATGGAAACCACTGGGGCACCGTTCACGGTAATGGCCATCCCATCAAGCGTTCTCGCGAATTCCGGTGCCAGTTTTCCGAGCAGGATCCCTACCAGGATGCAAAGTCCTACCCAGAGGGTAAGGTAACGTTCAAAAATGCTCATGCCATCGCCGGTCGTCGGTCCAATATTCTGCTTGCTGTTCACTGGTTCGGCACTCCTTCTACTGCCTTCTTTCGATACTCGGATACGATAACGATGCAGTATTCAGTAATACTCCCATGCTGCTGTCTGCTATTCTCTCATTTTGATTCGCTTCTTTCCTCCACCGGCAATGGCAGAGCCTTTTGCCCTCGCATAGGCGATGTCGGCGGCTTACCCTAATCAGAGGTTCCTTAATTCAGTTGCGATCCAAAAACCAAAATATACGCATACGGGCGTATTCAGCATTCATAATCTTTCTGATTGCCCATATCTCATGGGTTGATGCCGCTGAACTTGTTCTCCGGGAACTGGATACCAGTCCGGTGCAAATCCAGGAACCTGGGCGTGCGGATCAGATCCCACA
>JAHEHQ010000453.1 GCA_024644505.1 Gammaproteobacteria bacterium | reverse complement strand
TCAGTCTGACAGTGGTGCTGGAACTTCTGAAAACAGGGTCGTCCGACAATCTTTTCGAGTTCTGTCTGCTGTTGAGCCTGCTATGGGTGGAGTTTGGGTTTGCAGGCATATTTCACACCCTGGTCAAGGAGCAGGGCCGGAGAATTGTGCCCCTGCTGCTGACAACCATCCTGCCGCCCCTGCTGCTGTTTCTCGCCAGCTTTTACGCCGCCTGGCAGGTGGGAATACCGCTCCAGACACTCTTACCCTGACGTTTAGGGGTTCACCTGGACCGAGTCTGCCGGCGGTCGCCGGATCACCAAGCGCTTGATAACGCGGGGAGATGCCTGCTCAACTTTCACCTGCAAACCCTCGACCGTGAATGTCTCCCCCGCTTCCGGAATTCTCTGAATATCTTCCAGGATCCAGAAGTTCACCGTGTCGGTGGGCTTTCCTGACAGTTCCAGATCAAAGAATTCCTCAACAGACCGCAATTCAATGGTGCCGCTTACCGAGATTTCATCCTCCGACACCTGCTTGATGGCCTGGGGCGCGAGGTCGCTTTCGTCGTAGATCTCCCCGAACAGTTCCTCCATCAGATCTTCGAGGGTAACGATCCCTCTCAGGACGCCGAACTCGTCCACGGCGACCGCAATATGCCTTTTCTTGCCACGAAGGGTGGCGAAGAGTTCGTCTATTCGCTGATTCTGGGGAACGAATTCGACGTCTTTGCTGATCTCACTGAGCGTTACATCCAGTTTTCCCCTGGACATTACATCCAGCATGTCCCGCAGATGAAACACCTTCTGAATCTCGTCGGGTTCTTTGTCGTAAACGAGGACCCGGGAGTAGGAACCGTCAAGGACCTGCGGCAGGGCGTCCGCGACGGTGAGCGAACCATTCAATGCGAACACCTGATCGTGGGGCGTCATCACATCAGCAACGGTCAACTCGCTGAAGGTGAACACGCGTTCGATCAGTTCCCTCTCCTCGTGCTCGATGGTCCCCTCCCGGGCACCATGTCTGGCCATGTGTATTAATTCCGATTCCGTCACCGTGGGATCGCTTTCGACCCCCGTGAGCCGGTGCACCAGATTGGTCAGATACTGAAACAGCAGCACCAGCGGAAAAATCAGGCGCATCAAGAGCAGCAGCGGGGGGGCAATAAAAAGAGAGATTCGCTCCGCGTAGCGCGTGGCCATGCTTTTCGGCGTTATCTCACCGAATATGAGAATCAGCAGGGTGAGAACCCCAACCGCAAGCCCGGGGCCCATGGCACCAAACCAGCGTGTGGCGACCACGGTGGCCATGGAGGCGGATGCGATGTTAACCAGGTTGTTTCCGATCAGTATGGTTATGAGCATCTGGGTGGGGTTCGTCTTGAGCCGAAGCAGCGCCTGGGCACCGCCGCGTCCCTCCTTGACGAGTCCCTCGACGCGCGCCAGCGACAATGCAACCAGTGCCGTTTCGGAACCGGAGAACAAACCCGACAGGATGAGAAGAGTAAAGAGTACGGCAATCTCGTTCATTAATCGCTTTGGAAAAGATCAGGGTCGCGGAAACCGAATGCAACTTCCGGACAATAGGTCATTTTTCGGCATGGATCATGGTATCTGAAGCGTCAACAGTCATTGCCCGCAGAGGCTGGACAACGCCACTGGACCGGCAAAAACCGGACATGAACGAACCATATAGCAATGCCTCATATGAAGCAATACTCCCACATTAGTGCATAATATCCATTTTGAATATCGGGTCGACATACAACTCGAACAACGGTTCCGGCGGCAGTCTCCCACGGATTGACGATTCCAGCACAAGTTATTTTCATTCAATGACAGTGAGGTATGGTACTCGGCATGCTGCTGATGATCGACAACTACGACTCCTTCACCTACAACCTGGTTCAGTATCTCGGCGAAATCGGTGTTGAGGTAAAAGTCTGCCGCAACGACGAGATAGATATCGTGCAGATCAGGAAACTGAACCCCGACCAGATTGTTATTTCACCGGGTCCCTGTACCCCCAAAGAGGCCGGTATTTCGGTGGAAGCCATCAAGTCCTTCGCCGGACATATTCCCATTCTGGGCGTTTGCCTGGGGCATCAGTCCATAGGCGAGGCATTTGGAGGAAAGATTGTGCATGCCCGCCATGTGATGCACGGTAAGACCTCTCCCATCCATCACGCGGACACCGGGCTGTTCCGCGGGCTGACCAATCCCTATCAGGCCACCCGCTATCACTCCCTGGTGATCGATATGGCGACCCTGCCGGACTGCCTGGAGATGACTGCCTGGACACAAAATGAGGATGGCTCGGTGGACGAGATCATGGGTATCCGTCACCGTGAGTTCGATATACAGGGTGTTCAGTATCATCCGGAATCCATCCTTACCGAGCATGGCCACGACCTGTTGCGGAACTTTATCGGGGGGCACCGATAATCACTATCAACAAATTTTAGGCTGTGGTGGGTGAAAAGAACCGCAGCCGGCGAAAAATGGGGAATACTGAAATGGATATGCAAGAAGCGATAGGCCGGGTGATCGAACAACGGAACCTGAGCGGCGAAGAAATGACCGAAGTGATGCAAAGCATCATGACC
>JAHEHQ010000452.1 GCA_024644505.1 Gammaproteobacteria bacterium | reverse complement strand
TGAAGTGCCCATCGCATTCAATCTCTGATGTTTGAAAGTCCCCGGGGCCGGCAGCTATGCCGGCCCCGGGCTACTTGAAGAATGTAGCGGGTTGAAATCGGATTTATTTCCCCGCGTTTCGCTTTGCTCAACGCAGGCTACGATACTGTCTGCCGCCACTCGCGTCTATTGGACTTTCAAGGTGCTGGGGGCACGACCGGGTATCCGTCCTCGATGGCGGCTTCAAGGGATACCGTAAAGACAAGGCCCGTCCCATTGCCAAAGACGACTACAGTCCGTCGGCCGGAAGATTCAACGCACAGTTGCGCAGCGATATGATTCTCACCAAGGCCGAGGTGCGGGATGCGCTCCATGGCGAATTCTCGTTGATCGACAACCGTTCCACCCATCAGTATCTCGGGGTCAATCGCCATGCCAAGGCAAAGCGGGGCGGTACCATCGTGGTGTGATGTGAGGATGAGTGACAGCGCGAGTTTATAATTCCACAGGCGTCCGGTCGGGCTGGTTTCTGACTTCGAGGTAGAGCGCGTTTGCCGTACCGGTCAGGCGCTTTCGACCCAACAGAATCTGGAAGCGGTTTCCCCCGCATTGGCGCCACAACATGGCGGAGCGGATGCCGGAGAGTAGAAGCGCGCGGATCCGGTTTACGTTTTCCGTGTTTTGCAGATGCAGGGGTTCACCCTGAATCATGATCCTTGGCCGCAGATTGCTGATCGTCTCCGAATACAGATCCGCCATGGCGGCCAGAATATTGGGATGGAGCAGCGGGTAGTGTTCGAGCTGCCTGGTGGCGCTGTTTATGCCCTCGGAAAGCCGCTGCAGCATGGTCTGTTGCTTTGACAGCTTTTTTTCCAGATGCAGCAGGGAGATGACATAGCGGGTGATATCGATGTTTCTGGCCTTTTGCCCGATGAGCTGTTCCCGAAGGGTTTTCAGTCCGTCGGCGATACCGGAGAGGCCGCCGTAAACATCCTCCACGGAAGCAGCATCGACCTGGAACAGGCTGTGAAGGCTGGACTCCATGGCATCGCTGTCCGCCATGCCGCGGCGTGCGACCTGGGACGCCAGACCCGCAGCCTGGAATACCCCGGCCAGGGCAATACATCTGTCTCTTTCAGTTTTCATCTAGGGCCCTTTCAATCACGCCTCCGCCCAGGCACTCGTTGTCCCGATAAAATACCGCCGACTGACCGGGTGTCACCGCCCTTTGCTTTTGTTCGAATCGAACAAGGCAACGGTCTCCTTCAACAGAAACCAGCTCACAGCGCTGCAGCGGTTGACGGTGTCTTATCCTGGCCAGGCAGGCCAGGGGTACCGCGGGTGGATCACCGGAAATCCAGTGCAGCTGAGAGGCCTCCAGCGACTGTTTCATCAGCAGCGGGTGGTCATGATCCTGAGCCACGATCAACCGGTTCTGTTCCAGGTCTTTGGCTACCACGTACCAGGGTGCTTCATGGGTTCCCGCAACACCGCCGATCTCGAGTCCCCTGCGCTGACCCAGGGTATAATACATCAGCCCCTGGTGATCGGCGATGTGTCGTCCTTCGGGGGTTTCGATTCTGCCCGATTGTGCCGGCAGGTATCGGCTGAGAAACTCCCTGAACTTGCGCTCACCGATGAAACAGATGCCGGTACTGTCTTTTTTCTTGTAGTTGGGAAATCCGGCCTGTCTGGCTATCTGCCTGACTCGCCCCTTGTCGATATCCCCCAGGGGGAAGCGGCTTTTAGAAAGTTGCGCCTGCCCCAGCATATATAGAAAGTAGGTCTGATCCTTGTTCTCATCCAGCGCCCGACACATGCTCACGCCGCGGTCACTGCGGGCGATGCGGGCGTAATGGCCGGTGGCTATGCCATCGGCACCAAGGGAGAGTGCGTGATCCAGGAACGCACGGAACTTGATCTCGCGGTTGCACAACACGTCCGGATTGGGCGTGCGCCCGGACCTGTATTCCTCCAGAAAATGCTCGAAAACCCGGTCCCAGTACTCGGTGGCGAAATTGACGGTGTGCAGGGGTACGCCGAGTTGATCTGCCACGGCCTGTGCATCGGCCAGGTCTTTCGCAGCCGCACAGTAGTCCTCCCCATCGTCCTCTTCCCAGTTTTTCATGAACAGGCCTTCGACCTGCACGCCCTGGTCCCTGAGCAGCAGGGCCGCCACGGAGGAATCCACCCCTCCCGAAAGGCCCACCATGACCTTATTCATCATCGAGATTATGGAGAATGGAAAGCGGGTGGCTGACGCCGGAAAGGTAATCGTCGATGCAGCGCAACACCATCGGACTTCGAAGATGCGGCTGCCGAGAGACCAGCTCTTCTTGCGTCATCCACAGGGCCCTTATGATGCCCGTATCGAGAGGCACGTCGGGCCGGTGGTCGCGGCATTTACCGTGAAAGCAGAAACGCAGATAAGTCTTTCCGTCGGGGGGCACACGCCATTGGTAGATGCCTACGATCCCCTCAGGCAGGAACTCCCAGCCGGTCTCCTCCCGGGTTTCCCTGATCACGGCCTCCAACAGACCTTCATCCGGATCCAGGTGTCCGGCCGGTTGATTGAAAGCGACAAGACCGTTTTCGGTGTGCTCCTCCACCATC
>JAHEHQ010000451.1 GCA_024644505.1 Gammaproteobacteria bacterium | reverse complement strand
GCCAGGGCTGTCGCTTCCGGCAGCTTCTCGAAGGCCACCACGGCATCAATTCTTCTATCGAAATCCGCGAGACTGTCTGGCTCAACGGCGGCAACCGAATTGAACAGATCCGCCGACCTGCCGCTGTCGTGGTAGATCCCGCGCAGTCGTTCGAGCATGAACTGCCTGACCTCTTCCACCAGCCCCGCGGCGTTCTCGAACTGCCCGTCGAACAGGCCGGTTGAGGCCTCCAGCAGATCTCCGAGATTCAGGGCCAGTGCATGCTCCTTCAGGATGCGCAGGGCACCGATGGCCGCACGCCGCAGTGCAAAGGGATCCTTGTCTCCGGTGGGTTTCTGACCGATACCAAAAATGCCCGTAAGCGTGTCGATCCGCTCTGCCAGGGATATGGCGATACCCGTGGGGCTCTCCGGCAGCCGATCTCCCGAAAAGCGGGGCATATAGAACTCTTCCATGGCCCGGGCCAGTTCATCGGATTCACGGTCCCGCCGGGCCTGATATCTCCCCATGACGCCCTGCATATCGGCGAACTCGCCGACCATTGCGGTCATCAGGTCGCAGCGGCTCAGCATGCCGGCCCTGGATGCCAGTTCCCTGTCCCCGCCGATGCGTTCGGCTATCCAGGCAGCCAGTTTTGCCACCCTCTCCGATTTGTCGTACATGCTGCCCAGTTTCTGCTGGAACACAACGGAACGGAGGGAATGCAGATGGTCGCTCAGCTTGCGTTTTCCGTCCTGTTCCCAGAAGAACATGGCATCGCTCAGGCGCGGGCGGATGACCCGTTCATTGCCCTCCTTGATGACTTCCGGGGTAGGGCTGTCGATGTTGGATATGGCGATGAAATGATTCATCAGCGCCCCGTCCCCGTCCACCAGATGGAAATACTTCTGGTTTTTCTTCATGGTCAGGATCAGGGCCTCGTGAGGAACTTCCAGATATTTCTCCTCGAAACCCGCGGCAATCGGCTCCGGCCACTCCACCAGTGAGGTGACTTCGTCAAGCAACTCCGGGTCAATCTGGGCCTGGCCGCCAAGGGTCCTGGCGGTCTGATTCACCTGGTTTGAAATCTTGTCTCTTCGGATGTCGAAGTGAGCGATTACTTTGCCTGCATCCTGCAACAGAGTCGCATAGTTAGCTGGCGTATCTATGGTAATCGGTCCCGGATGATGGAAACGGTGGCCCCGGGTCTCCCGTCCGGCCGGCGCGTCGAGGATGGTGCAGGGCACCACTTCGTTTCCGTGCAGAAACAAAAGCCAGTGTACCGGTCGCACGAACTGGGCCTCAGAGGAGCCCCAGCGCATACGCTTGGGAATGGGCAGTCTGTTCAGCGCGGTCTCGGCGAGGGCCGGAAGCAGCTCCGATGCGGTACGACCCTTTTCCTGAAGCCGGTACATCAGCCACTCACCCTTGTCCGTTTTCATGCGCTCCAGCCGATCCACGGACGTACCGCAGGAACGGGCGAAACCCTCTGCCGCACGGGTCGGATTTCCGTCGGCGTCGTAGGCGGCCTGGAGGTTGGGGCCCCGGCGTTCTATCTCCCGGTCCGCCTGGGAGATTTCACAGCCGGCAACCAGCAGACCCAGGCGTCGCGGTGTCGCGTACAGGGTGATTTCCCCGTGATCCAGACCGGCCTTTTCCAGGCCGGCGAGAAACTCCTGACCGAGGGCATCGGAAAGCTTTTTCAGGGCAACCGGGGGCAGTTCCTCGGTGCCTAGTTCGAACAACAGATCGGCACGCTCAGCCATGGGCCGCCTCCTTCTCATCTTTGAGCATCGGGAAGCCCAGGTTTTCCCGGGAATCGCAGTAGGCCTGGGCCACGGCGCGGGCCAGGGTGCGAATCTTGAGGATGTAGCGCTGGCGCTCGGTCACGGAGATGGCGCGGCGGGCATCCAGCAGGTTGAAGGTGTGAGAGCCCTTTAGCACCTGTTCATAGGCGGGAAGGGCCAGTCCAAGCTCGATAAGCCTGTTGCTCTGGCGTTCACATTCGTCGAACTGCTGAAACAGGTAATCCACATTGGCATGTTCGAAGTTGTAGGCGGACTGCTCCACTTCGTTCTGGTGAAAGACATCGCCATAGGTGACGGCCCCCTGGGGGCCCTGAGTCCAGACCAGGTCGAAGACGCTGTCCACCCCCTGTATGTACATGGCGATGCGCTCCAGGCCGTAGGTTATCTCACCGGTCACCGGCCGGCAGTCCAGTCCGCCGACCTGCTGAAAGTAGGTAAACTGGGTCACCTCCATACCGTTGAGCCAGACTTCCCAGCCCAGGCCCCAGGCGCCCAGGGTGGGGGACTCCCAGTTGTCCTCCACGAAACGGATGTCGTGGATCAAGGGGTCGATGCCCAGCATTTTAAGGGAACCCAGGTAGAGCTCCTGGATATCCAGGGGCGAGGGCTTCATGACCACCTGGTACTGGTAATAATGCTGCAGCCGGTTCGGATTCTCACCATAGCGGCCGTCCGTGGGCCTGCGGGATGGCTGAACGTATGCCGCGTTCCAGGGCTCGGGGCCGATCGCCCTGAGGAAAGTCGCGGTATGGAAGGTGCCTGCACCCATCTCCATGTCGTAAGGCTGCAGGATCACGCAGCCCTGATC
>JAHEHQ010000450.1 GCA_024644505.1 Gammaproteobacteria bacterium | reverse complement strand
AGATGGGCGCCATGAATGCGTTCGGCCGTGAGGTCAACGGCCATCAGGTCACGGCGGTGGGTGCGGTGCCCCCGGTGACCGTCCAGGCCATCGCCGAGGCCATCCGGCCGGCGGAGGGACAGTGATCGAGGAGCAGGCAGTGGTGATCTCCAGCGAGGGGGCATTCGCCACGGTGGAAGCACGGCGTTCCCACGCCTGCGGCCCTTGCGGGGCAAAGAGCGTATGCGGCGTTTCGGCCCTGGCAAAGCTCCTTGGAAAACGACGCGGTTCCCTCAGAGTGCGCAACCCGATCGGTGCCGGCCCCGGAGACCGGGTGGTCGTGGGGCTGGACGAATCCGTTCTCACCACGGGCTCTTTCGTCATCTATATCGTCCCGCTGCTGACGCTGGTGTTATTCGCAGTCGTGGGCCAATGGCTGGCAGGCGTGCTGGCGTTCGAATCGGCGGAACCGATGGCCATCGCGGGCGGTCTACTGGGTCTGTGGTTGGGGCTGTCGGCGGCCAGAATCCACACTTCCCGAACCGGGGGCGATGAAAGATACCACGCCGCCATTCTTCGCAGAGAATCGGAATTCACCGTTGAATTCCATAGCGGAGGACGCTGAAGAGCGCGGACGCCGCCCGGTTGTCTTAATGGTGTTACCGTTGCCGGTTACCGGTTTACAGTTCCCGGTAGTGAAACCAGGAAATGAATGAAGCCGCCTGGTACGTTGAAAAACCGTCAACCGTCAACCGTCAACCGTTAACCGTTAACCGTTAACCGTAAACTGGCAACCTTGAACGAATTATCAGATCCTCCAGGAGTAAACTAATGAAAGCCTTGTCGTACAGAAGCGGCTATACCCTATTGACGTGTCTGCTGCTCGCCTTGATCTCCACGGCGGCGCAAAGCAGGTCTGCATTGCCCGACTTTGCGGCCCTTGTGAAGTCCAACAGCCTTGCGGTGGTCAATATAAGTACCTCCCAGCGCAAGTCGTCCCGGGGCTATCGCCATAATTTCAGCATTCCGGATCTGCCGGAAGACAGCCCCCTGAACGAGTTTTTCGAGCGTTTTTTCGGCGAAGAGCAGGGCGGCGGTGAGACCCCCAGGGATTTCAGCGCCCAGTCGCTGGGATCCGGCTTCATCATCTCCCAGGACGGCTACATCCTGACAGCGGCCCACGTGGTGGAGGGTGCGGACCAGGTCATCGTGCGGTTGAGCGACCGTCGTGAATTCGAGGCCAAGGTGATAGGAACCGACAAGCGAAGCGATGTCGGCCTGTTGAAGATCGATGCCAAGAACCTGCCCAAGGTTGCCTCTATCGGATCCACCGAAGACCTGGAGGTGGGCGAATGGGTGCTTGCCATCGGTTCCCCCTTCGGTTTCGACTACTCGGCGACGGCAGGTATCGTCAGCGCCAAGGGACGCAATCTGCCCAGCGAAAACTACGTTCCCTTCATTCAGACCGACGTGGCCATCAATCCGGGCAACTCCGGCGGCCCGCTTTTTGACCTGGACGGTGAAGTTGTGGGTATCAACTCCCAGATATACAGCCGAACCGGCGGCTTCATGGGGCTTTCCTTCGCCATTCCCATCGAAATGGCCATGAATGTGGCGGACCAACTGCGTACCAGCGGACGGGTCAGCCGAGGCTGGCTGGGGGTGCTCATTCAGGACGTGACCCGGGAGCTGGCCGATTCCTTCGGCATGCCGCATCCCAAAGGCGCCCTGGTGGCGAGGGTCCTGCCGGACAGCCCGGCGGAGAAAGCCGGCTTACAGGCCGGGGACATCATCCTGGAGTACAACGGCACCATGATCTCCAATTCCTCCAAGCTTCCCCCGCTGGTGGGTGCCAGCCGTATAGACAGGCCGGCGGAGCTGGTGATCCTGAGGGCCGGGAAAAAACGCGACATCAAGGTTGCTATCGGTGAGCTGCCCGAGGACGAGGTGATCGAGAAGACCTCCATGACCCCGAAGAAACCCGATGCAAACGTGCTGGGTATCTCCGTCACCGACATCACCCCCCAGGTGATGCGTGAGCTGGATCTCGAGAGTGACGAGGGTGTGCTGGTGGAAGGGCTGCAGCCGGGCCCGGCCCAGGAGGCCGGGATCGAGGAGGGAGACATCATCCAGATGATCAACAATACCAGGGTCAAGAGCGTGGAGGAGTTCGAAAAGCAGTTGCAGCGGCTGCCCAAAGGACGCAGTACACCGGTTCTGGTGCTGCGAAATACCGGCCCCATGTTTCTGGCACTGCGCACCCCGGATAACGGTTGAGCGATTCCCCCGGGTTGACCTTTTATTTTCGCGACGGCTGCCATCTGTGTGAAGACATGTGGCAGCAGTTGCAGGAGCTGAGGCTGGAGCGGCCATTTGAGGTTCATCGGGTAGACGTCGACGGCGACCCGGGACTCGTCGACAAGTATGGATACCTGGTGCCGATTCTGGCTTCCGGGGAAGAGCTGCTGTGCCACTACTACCTGGATCTCAAGGCCCTGAACGATTATCTGGACAGAACCTGATAACAAATTCTTGGCTCTTCCCCTGTAGGGTCGAATTTATTCGACCATGAGCTGCGGTTGGCCGAATGAATTCGGCCCTACAAGCTACCCACCTGATCAGGAG
>JAHEHQ010000449.1 GCA_024644505.1 Gammaproteobacteria bacterium | reverse complement strand
TGGCACAGATAGCCGCCAGATGGGTGACGCCCTCTTCTTCGACGACGTTCTTCAGGGCCGTCATCCTGGGAAGCGCCCCCTTGACCCTGATTTCCATGAGGTCGTCTGTGAGCAGCCCACCGCCGCCGCCGCAGCAAAAGCTCTTTTCTCCGATGGTGTCATAGTGCATGTCCGCAAAATTGTTGCAGACCGCCTTGATCACGTTACGCGGAATCTCCATCTGGCCGCCGGGCTTGTCCCCCATGCGCGTGGCGCGGGCGACGTTGCATGAATCATGGAACGTCAGGGTCATGTCATCGTTGGCGGACTTGTCGATATTCAGATTGCCCTTCTGAATCTGATCCCAGGTAAATTCCATGATGTGCTGGGGCACCGGATAATCGGGGTCCAGAAAATCGAAGGGGCCTGCCAGGGTGTTGAGGAACGCATAGGCCACACGCCAGGCATGGCCGCACTCCCCGAAAACAATACGCTTGACGCCCAGATCCAGGGCCGCCTTGCGGATCCTCAGCGATACCCTGCGCATGTTCTCGTAGCTGCCGATGAACATGCCGAAATTGGCCGCCTCGGACGCATAGGAGCTGAGCGTCCAGCTGACGCCTGCCTCGTGAAACACCTTGCCATAGCCGATCAGGCCGTCGACATGGGGTTCCGCGAAGAAGTCCGCCGAAGGCGTTACCAGCAGGATCTCGGCCCCCTTTACGTCCAGGGGATACTTGACCTCAACCCCGGTATCATCGAAGACGTCCTCTTCCAGACCTTCCAGGGTGTCCGCCAGTGCCGGGCCGGGCAGACCCAGATTGTTGCCTATCTTGTTGAGCTTGGCGATGATCTCGTTGCAGTACTTCTGGCCGTACCCGACGCTGTCGAGGATCTCCCGCGCCGCCATGGAGATCTCCGCGGTATCGATACCGTAAGGGCAGAACACCGAGCATCTGCGGCACTGTGAGCACTGATGGTAGTAGCTGTACCACTCATCCAGGGTCTCCCGGGTCAGGTCTTCCGCGCCCACCAGCTTGGGAAAGAGCTTGCCTGGCAGCGTGAAGTAACGCCGGTACACCTTCCGGAGCAGGTCCTGTCTGCCCACCGGCATGTTTTTCGGGTCCTTGGTGCCCAAAAAGTAGTGGCACTTGTCGGTGCAGGCGCCGCACTTGACGCAGGAGTCCAGGTAGACCTGGAGAGAGCGATAGCGGCCGCGCAGGTCATCCAGTTTTTCCAGGGCCTTCTCGTGCCAGTCTTCAACCAGTTCACCCGGGAAGTTCAGATCGGTATTGTGCGCCGGCTGCGCCACAAACGGGCTGAGGTGCGCCATCGTGCCTTCTTGGACTGCCGGCACTTCCACGTACTCCTGGAGTTCCGGGGTCTCGAATTTAGCCTTAGCCATGTAATGCCCTCGTCGGCTGCGTAAAGATCGGAGCTACTCTTCCATCGCCTTCGCCCAGGGGGCGATATGGCGCTTCTCCCGGGGATTGTCCACCTGATTGCGGGTCGGGCTGAAAAAGATACCCGGCACATGCAGCAGCTTACTGAAAGGAAACAGAATCATCAGGACCGCTACCAGGAGCAGGTGCACGATGAGCGGGAAGTCAACCGGCAACTGCCCCCAGCTGAATGTCATCAAACCCGTGAAGAACTGCTTAACCATCACCACGTCGGTGCGGGAAACAAACTGCATGATCAGTCCGCTGACGCCTATGAAACCCAGCAGAAGCAACCAGAGATAGTCTGAAGGCGCAGAGATGTAACGCACCCGATCCACGAACACCCGCCGTATGAACAGACCCAGAAGCCCTGCCACCATGGCAAAAGCGGCATAAATCCCGAAAGGCTGTATCAGCTCGATCAGGGCCCACATCCAATTCGGAAGCCAGTCCGGTTCGACGAAATACCGAATGTGGCGAATTAGTACCAGGAGCAGGCCAATATGGAACATCCACCCGAACAGCCAGGTCCACTTGGTGGCCTTGAAGAGGCTTTCGAAAAACACCACTTCACGAAACATGCGCAATACCACACCGGACTTGCTAACCGGAGCCGGCGTGGTGGCAATCTTTAACGGTGCGGGAGTCCTGGCGTACTGAACGATTTTTCTGGCCAGACCAATGACCAGGACCAGGGTTGCAAAGATAAACAGCAATGCAAAAAAGTACGACATGTTCCCGCACTCCTAGTTCGATGATGAAAGGCCGGGGGCATCAGGCCCCCGGCCTTCACGAGTGGCTCAGATACAGCCGGTGGGCTTGGGGAGCCCGGCAAAACGACAGGCCTGCTTACCCGGGCCATAGGGGAACAGGGAATAGAGGTACTTGCTGTTGCCCTTCTCCTTGCCCATTCTCTTGCCGACAGCCTTGGTCAGAACACGGACTGCGGGAGCGATCTGGTATTCTTCATAATACTCACGCAGGAAGTTGATGATTTCCCAGTGCTCGTCGGTCAACTCCAGATCGTCTTCCTTTGCCATCACATCGGCAATGGCAGGCACCCAGTCGTTGAGGTTTACCAGGTAGCCTTCTTCATCGGTCTCAAAGGATTTTCCATCCGCTTCAATAGCCATAATATTTCTCCTAGGTTCAGGTGTAATAAAACAAGTGCGGGGGATTCAGACCCACGC
>JAHEHQ010000104.1 GCA_024644505.1 Gammaproteobacteria bacterium | reverse complement strand
CCCACTGGGAGGAATGATAGCAGCTGTCGCCCTGCCTGCCATTGAGGGTGGAAACACCGTGAAAAAGGTTACATTTCAGGAAAAGGGGGCGGCGGTGTCACTGTCTATTCCCTCCTTGTTTTTCTGACTCAGGGTTCACGGACATCAAACATGTATTGATCAGGGGTTTTCCAGTATCCATAACCAGACACTGACGCTCAATATCGATACCGCCGTTCCCAGCAACACGGTACCGGCGGCTGTACTTTGTCCCCTTTGGTACATGCTGGCGAACAGATAGCCGTTCACACCGGGGGCCATGGCCGCCATCAAGACCACCGCGCCGGTCAGTTCGTGGGGTGCATTCAGTAGATGACAAACGGCAAAGCTGATGGCAGGGTGCAGCACCAGCGAAATCACCGAGATACTGCCTGCCTCGCCGATCGATGTCCTCAAGGTGTATCGTGTCAGTGTGCCGCCGAGGCCGAACAGGGCAACGGGTAATGCCGCTCGGGCCATGATATCTACCGATGAGACCAATGCCTCCGGTAATGACAGGCCGCTGAGGTTGACGACGAACCCCAGGCCGATGCCGATCATGAGGCTGTTGCGAAACATCGCACGCAGAACCACGGCAGCGGTGTCGGGCAGGGATCGCCCGTCGGCCCGCAATAACTCCATGCTTGTGATGCCCAGCAGATAACAAAAGGGTGCATGGATGGAAACGATGGCATAAGCCGCTGCCATAGCGGCCGTGTCGGCACCCCAGGCGCGCTCCGAGATAGGCAGGCCCAGCAGTACGAGGTTCGAGAACAGTGCACAGAATCCCACCGCGACCGATTCTCCGGGACTTCTCCCGAACAGGTTCCAGGCCAGCAGCGTCGCGACAGCAAAGCTGGTTGTGGAACCGATGTAGAATGCACTCATGAGACGCCAGTCGTAAGCGGTCCCGAGGTCCATGGTGGAGGTGGCACGGAACAACAGACAGGGAACGGCAAACTGGATGGCGAACTTCATCAGTCCGTCGATCATATTGCCGCTTAGCAACCCTCGGCGGGCCGCCAGGTAGCCCGCGCCAATAACAAGAAAAACGGGCGCGACGATATCAAATATGATGGATAGCATTGCTGAAGGTTACCGCGTTGCGAAGAGACAGGCCTGCTACAGGGGTCATGGGGACCAAAGCTTGCGCTGAGTAAGCAAAGGGTTCAACCTGTGTTTGAGGGAAATATCCCCCTTTTCCTTGCTTTTTCAGGGATTAACAGTCCAGATAGAATCTTTTAAACATTCTCATACTGGCCTGGTTATTGCTGTGTGTCTCTATCAGGGCGTCATAACTGCTATTCTGCCCCTTAATGGTGATCGACGCGGGCCAATCGCCCCGATTTGGTGCGTTTTCCCGTACTTGTTGAAACAGATGGTAACAACCAGGCCCCATATCTTATGAGTATCGATTGGAAACAGTACGATCCACACCTCTATTTCGATGAACTTATGGCATCGAAAGGCGAACCCAGGCTTTCGGCCCGGCACCTGGTAGAGCACCTGGAATCATTGGATGATATTGAGCTCGAGTCGTGTCGGCAAATGGCGGAGGCCACCATCAGAGAGATGGGAGTGAGTTTTACCGTCTACACGGAAGAAGGGAATATTGACCGTGCATGGCCTTTTGATATTGTTCCACGCACCATTTCAGCCCGTCAGTGGGAGCAAACGGCGGCGGGGCTTAAACAGCGATTGAAGGCACTCAATCTGTTTATAGGCGATCTTTACGATAAACAGGAAATCCTGAAAGAGGGTGTAATTCCGCAGCATATCATTCGCGATTCCAAAAACTTCCGCCCGGAATGTGTTGGCGTCAAACCCGCCCATGGTGTTTGGGCCCATATCTGCGGCACCGATCTGGTGCGCGATTCAGATGGTGAGTTCTACGTGCTGGAAGACAACCTCCGCGTACCCTCGGGCGTGGCGTATATGCTGGAGAATCGTGCTATTACCAAGCGGGTATTGCCGGAGCTGTTCGAAAAAGACGAGATCAAGCCGGTGGGCGACTACCCGGCGCGGCTGTTCGACACGCTGATGTCCCTTTCACCCAGGCGTATCAGGCGCCCCGAGATCGTGGTGCTGACGCCGGGAATCTTTAACTCTGCTTACTTTGAGCATGCCTACCTTGCACAGCAGATGGGTGCCGAACTGGTCGAAGGCAGTGATCTGGTGGTGGGCGAAGACGACTGCGTCTACATGCGCACCATCTCCGGGTTGGAACGGGTCGATGTGATCTATCGTCGGATCGATGACCTCTTTCTGGATCCTGAAATATTCCATAAAGATTCGGTTGTGGGTGTCCCCGGAGTGATGCGTGCCTGGCGTGCGGGTAGTGTTGCGTTAGCCAATGCCCCGGGAGCCGGGGTTGCCGACGACAAGGTGGTGTATGCCTATGTACCTGAAATAATCCGCTACTATCTCAATGAAGAACCTTTGATTTCCAATGTCAAGACCTATATTTGCGATGACGCCGATCAGCGTGAATATGTTGTCGAACACATTGATGAACTGGTGGTAAAACCGGCCAATGAATCCGGTGGCTACGGTATGCTGATTGGCCCCCACTCCACCCGAAAAGAGCAGGCCCGGTTCGTCAAGTTGATAAATGAGAATCCGCGCAACTATATTGCGCAGCCGACGCTCAGTCTTTCGACAGCGCCAACCCTGATCGGTAAGGGACGCGTCGAGCCCCGTCATCTCGATCTGCGCCCCTTTGTACTGCAGGCCAAAGAGAGCTATGTCACCACGGGCGGTTTGACCCGTGTTGCAATGAACAAGGGTTCACTGGTAGTGAACTCGTCCCAGGGTGGCGGGAGCAAGGACACCTGGATCGTGAACGGGGAGACGGGTTGATGCTGTCGAAAGTCGCCGAGAAGCTCTACTGGGCGGCCCGCTATATAGAGCGGGTGGAAAGCACCGCCCGACTGGTAAGTGTGTATGACAGCCTGCTGTTCGACCTGCCGCGGGAGTTCGATATCAGCTGGTACAACCTGATCACGCTCAATAGTTTGGAGAGCCTGTTTGAGAAAGACTACTCCAATCGCAGCGAGATCAATGTGGTCAAGTTTCTTCTTGCAGATGAGAAGAACCCGTCATCCATGTTGTCGGCTTTGACTATGGTTCGTGAAAATGTGCGCACCACACGTGATGTACTGCCCCATGACTATTGGGAAATGGTCAATGAACTGCATATTTTCGCCACTGAAAATATTCGGCAGGGGCTTTATCGCCGGGCCCGTCACAAGTTTCTGGATCAGATGATCAAGGGGTGTCAGCAGATCAACGGACTGATTATGGGAACCATGAGCCGCGATGCCCCGTGGCATTTTTTGCGATTGGGTCGCAACCTCGAAAGGGCCGATATGCTGACCCGCTTGCTGGATGCGGGCGCCGCCGTCCAGATTCTGAGTGAAGCGGAGATCCATGTGCAGATCAGTCAGGTGGTCTGGGGCAATGTTCTGCGATCCAGCAGTGCCGAGCTGAACTATCGGCGAACCATGCGCAGTGCCGTGACGGACTGCGATGTGGCTGCGTTTCTTTTACATGATCCCCATTTTCCCCGCAGCCTGAATTTTTGCCTCAGCACTATTCTGGAGGCGGCCAGGAAGCTGCCTAATAGCAAGGATACCGTCAAAAAAATCACTCGGGTATTGGAGTTCCGCTATGAATTCGATAACCCCCAACAACTTGGTGACGAGTTCCGTGATTACCTGAATCAGCTGCAGCTGGATCTGTGTGGTCTACATCTGCATTTCAGCCAAACTTGGTTTTCTCTTGAGCAGAAGGACGCCGTATGACCATACGCACCGCCATCCATCATGTAACGGAGTATCGTTTCGATCGGCTGGTCAATCTCTCTCCACACACGCTGCGATTGCGACCCGCGGCCCACAGCCGAACCCCTATTCGGGGTTATTCCCTGAAGGTGAGTCCCGAAGAGCATTTTATCAACTGGCAGCAGGACCCCTATGGCAACTTTCTTGCCCGACTGGTTTTTCCGGAAAAGGCCAATCATCTGCGCGTGGAGGTTGAAGTCATTGCAGATATGACGGCAATCAATCCGTTCGATTTCTTTGTCGAGGAATCCGCTGAGTCCTTTCCATTCCGTTATGAAAAAGCACTGAAGAAAGAGCTGAAGCCCTACCTGAAGATTGTCGATGACGGCCCGCGAATCAAGGCCTGGGTAAAATCGGTATCGCGGAAACCGATGCTCACAAATGATTTTCTGGTTGCTCTGAATCAGCGTCTTGAACAGGAGATCGGATACAACATCCGCATGGAGCCTGGTGTCCAGAGCAGCGACAAAACCTTGAAGCTGAAACGGGGATCCTGCCGTGACACAAGCTGGCTGCTGGTGCAGATCCTGCGTCATCTTGGCCTGGCAGCCCGTTTTGCCTCGGGCTACCTGGTGCAGCTGACATCCGATGTCAAGTCCATTGACGGCCCATCGGGACCCGATAAGGACTTCACCGATCTGCATGCCTGGTGCGAGGTCTACCTGCCGGGTGCAGGCTGGGTGGGGCTGGATCCCACTTCGGGCCTGTTTGCCGGGGAAGGGCATATTCCACTGGCCTGCACACCGTCTCCTCAATCGGCATCACCCATCAGCGGGTTCACGGACAAATGCGAGGTTGAGTTCTACTTCAGCAACGAAGTCACACGAATCCATGAAGACCCGCGAGTCACCAAACCCTACACGGATGATCAGTGGCAGTACATCAATGCGCTGGGTGGCGCAGTTGACAAAAGGCTAGACGAACTGGATGTGAGGCTGACCCAGGGAGGCGAGCCCACCTTCGTCTCCATTGACGACATGGACTCGGCGCAGTGGAATACGGAGGCATTGGGTGAGGACAAGTCGCGCCTGGCCAAGGATCTGCTGATTCGGTTGCGTGACCGATTTGCTCCCCAGGGTCTGCTCCACTACGGTCAAGGCAAGTGGTATCCGGGCGAGGAGATCCCGCGCTGGGCGCTTGGCTGTTTCTGGCGCAGCGACGGACAACCCCTGTGGCGCAACCGCCATTTATTGGCACGAATCGATCATGACTACGGTATCGACCTGAAAAGGGCCAAGCGTTTCGCCAGACGGCTTACCGAACGGGCGGGGTTGTCCCAGGATTATCTGATGCCCGCCTACGAGGATGCCCTCTATTACGTCTGGCGCGAGCAGTCACTGCCCGGGAACCTCGATCCGCTTGCGGTCGATCTGAAAGATGGGCTGGATCGTAAGCGGCTCGCCCGGTTGCTGGAGCAGGGGTTGGATCAACCGGTGGGTTTCTGTCTACCCCTGGGGTGGAACCTGGAAACCGGTCACTGGCGCACCAGCCTGTGGCCCCTGCGGCGAGACACCCTCAATCTTATCCCGGGAGATTCGCCGATGGGGCTGCGTCTGCCCCTCGATTCGCTGCCCTGGGTCGCCGAAGAGAGGCGGGACACCCCTGAACCCCGTGATCCCTTTGAGCCGAGGGATGCCCTGGCAGAGGCGGGCGAAAGCGTTGAGTTGGCGCGTTGTGAGATCCAAGAGGACATTGTCCAGACCGAGGTGATACGAACCTGTCTGTGCGTCGAACCGCGTGGTGGGCGTCTGTACCTGTTTTTGCCGCCCCTGGATCAGCTGGAGCAATACGTTGCGTTGATAGAGCTGATCGAGGAGACCGCCGTCGAGTTGGAGCTTCCCGTGGTCATAGAAGGTTACGAGCCGCCCAGAGATGACCGGATCACATGCCTCAAGGTGACGCCCGATCCGGGTGTCATAGAGGTCAACATCCATCCCGCCGACAACTGGGGTGAGCTGGCCAACTGTACTGAGCAGCTCTACGAGGATGCCCGGCAGTCCCGGCTGGCTACGGAAAAGTTCATGCTGGATGGACGTCACACCGGTACCGGTGGGGGCAACCACATCACTTTGGGTGCCGCTACCCCGGCCGACAGCCCATTCCTGAGGCGCCCCGACCTGTTGCGCAGCCTGGTGACTTACTGGCAGCACCATCCGGGGTTATCCTATCTCTTCTCCGGCATGTTTATCGGTCCGACCAGCCAGGCGCCGCGGGTGGATGAAGGCCGTGAAGAGATGTTGTACGAGCTGGAGGTGGCATTTTCCCAGATGCCGGAAGGCATCGTTGAACAGCCCTGGCTGGTGGATCGGCTGATGCGTAATCTGCTGGTGGATATCACCGGCAACACCCACCGTTCCGAGTTTTGCATAGACAAGCTTTATTCCCCGAGTGGCCCTGCCGGACGACTCGGGTTGTTGGAGTTTCGCGGTTTCGAAATGCCGCCTCACGCCCGCATGGCATTGGTGCAGGCACTGTTGCTGCGCTGCCTGATTGCACGCTTCTGGCAGGAGCCCTACCACAAGCCGCTGGTACGCTGGGGAACCGAGCTGCATGATCGCTTTATGCTGCCCCATTATGTCTGGGCTGATGTGCGTGAGGTGGTCAATGAGATACAACAATGTGGTCTGCCGTTCCAGTTGGAGTGGTTGGCTCCGTTTGAAGAGTTCAGGTTCCCTCACTATGGCGAAACCAGCATTGACGATACCCGGATCGAGTTGCGCTGGGCCATTGAGCCCTGGCACGTACTGGGGGAGGAGATCGGAAGCTTTGGCACGGCCCGCTACGTTGATTCATCGGTGGAGCGGCTTCAGATAAAAGTGGAGGGCCTGACACCCGACCGTTATGTACTTGCCTGCAACGGCCGCCGGGTCCCATTGCGCTCGACCGGGCGTCGTGGGGAATATGTGGCGGGTGTGCGTTATCGGGCGTGGCAGCCGCCTTCCGCGCTCCACCCCACCATAGGTGTCCACGCGCCGCTGATCTTTGATCTCATCGATACCTGGAATGGTCGGTCTCTGGGCGGCTGCACCTATCATGTAACCCATCCCGGCGGACGCAGCTACGAGACGCTGCCCGTCAATGCCATTGAAGCCGAGACCAGACGCACCAACCGTTTCTGGAGTTTCGGGCACACCCCCACCGGCCCCATGCCGGATCCTGGAGAGACGTTCGCAACGGGACCGGTTACCCAGCCGGGCTTCAGTACGGTCAGGGAATTCTTTGAAAACAGGCAGCCTCCGAGGCCGATGGCACCGCCCGCGGAGCAGCCTGCCAGCGAATTCCCCCATACCCTGGATCTGCGACGCCCAATGGAATTATGATCGGGCTGTGCCATACTACGCCGTTTCCGTGATCCCCGGATGTCGAACAAATGAACCATCCCGCCGGCGACATACTCGGTGAACTGAAGTATCCGCGTAGCGAAGACCGCTATGATGAGGCCTATGCCGATCAACCCCAGATGCGCGAGCACTGGAAGTATCTGCTTGACAGTCTGGAGACACTTGGTGTTTCAGGCATAACCGAACGCCACCGGAAGGCCGAGCGAATCCTTCGGGACGATGGCGCCACCTACAATAGTGGATCGTTGCGGCTTGCCAAGACCTGGCAGCTGGACCCGGTTCCCGTTCTGCTCGAGAGTGAGGAGTGGGGCTCCATCGAATCCGGCCTGCTGGAGCGGGCCGAACTGCTGAATCTGGTGTTGAAGGATCTCTACGGGGAACGTACGTTGATACGCCATGGCGTAATCCCCCCGGAGCTGCTTTTCAGTCACTACGGCTTTTTGCGTGCATGTAACGGGCTGATGCTGCCCGAAGAACACCAACTGTTGCTTCACGCTGCCGATATGGTGCGCAGTGCGGGCGGCGAGGTGTTTGTGATCGGTGATCGTACCCAGGCACCAAGCGGTGCGGGGTATGCGCTGGAAAATCGCATCGTCATGTCGCGTGTCATGCCCTCCCTGTTTCGTGACAGTCACGTGCATCGGTTATCGCTCTTCTTCCAGACATTGCGGCACAAGCTGAACAGCCTGGCAGGACAGATCACCGGTGAACTGCCATGCGTGGTGATACTGACTCCCGGTTCATACAGTGAAACCTATTTCGAACACGCCTACCTTGCCAACTATCTGGGGTATCCGTTGGTACAGGGCAGTGACCTTCGGGTCAGCAACGGTCGGTTATGGATGAAATCTCTGGGTGGACTGGAGCAGGTCGATGTGGTCTTGCGCCGTGTGGATGACTTTTACTGCGACCCTGTGGAACTGAAAAGTGATTCGCGTCTCGGCGTGCCGGGACTGTTGGAAGTGGTCCGTGCAGGGCGGGTTATCGTCGCCAATCCATTGGGGTCCGGCGTGCTGGAGAATCCTGCGTTGCTGCGCTACCTGCCGCAGATTGGCAGTCATTTTCTTGGCCGGGAACCGCGTCTCGCTTCGGTGCCAACCTATTGGTGTGGCGACCCCCAGGATCTTGCCTATGTGCTCGATAACCTCAAACACCTGGTTGTCAAGAAGACTTACCGAAGACCCGGAGCCCAGAGTCGTTTTGGCTCCCAGATGGACGAAACGCAGTTGCAGAGTTTA
>JAHEHQ010000103.1 GCA_024644505.1 Gammaproteobacteria bacterium | reverse complement strand
ATCCGTAGCCGGGATGAATGGCTGTCGCATCGGTCACCTCTGCGGCACTGATGATCGAGGGTATCTGCAGGTAGCTGTCGGCCGAGGCGGCGGGTCCGATGCAGACCGACTCATCGGCAAGTCTGACGTGCTTGAGGTCGCGATCGGCTTCCGAGTGGACCGCCACCGTGCTGATGCCGAGTTCGCGGCAGGCGCGCTGAATTCGCAGCGCTATCTCACCGCGGTTGGCAATGACGAGTTTTTCGATCATGGAGCCCAAGCCTCTACTCTATGATAAACAAAGGCTGGTTGTATTCGACCGGCTGGCCGTTTTCGACCATTACCTTCACCAGAGTTCCTGCCTTGTCGGATTCGATCTGATTCAGAATCTTCATGGCCTCGATGATGCACAAGGTATCGCCCACGTTAACCCGCTGGCCCTCCTCAACGAAAGACTTGGTACCCGGCGACGGCGAGCGATAGAAGGTGCCCACCATTGGTGATTTGATCTGGTGGCCGGAGATTTCCGGTTCTGTCGGTTTTTCCGGAGTGGTTGTGGGTGGCAATGCCACGGAGGCGGCAGGGGCGGCAACGGCCTGCACGGGGATCGCAGAGCCGCCACGGCTGATTCTCACCGATTCCTCTCCCTCGTGGATTTCAATCTCCGCGATATCGGATTCTTCCAACAACTCGATTAGCTTTTTTACCTTTCGGATGTCCATGGGATTCTATCTCTCTGGAAACTCTCTGAAGCCGGCCTCGGCGGCTGAGCGCGGATTTGCCGACAGATCAAATACAGGGGCCAACAGGGGGCGTCGTATCGGCGAATTTGTCGCCTTGAGAATGAAGGGATGTGATTTGAAGTGTGCTGGAAGTATCGGGCAACGACACCTAGGGTACAGAGAACCTTGCTGGGATGCGTTGCCCCAAGGGGTGATGGTCCGGTCTCTCGATTCTCCGGTCCTGGGTTTCAAGTGCTCTTAGCCTCCCGCCATACTGCTCACATCCGGGCCGGATTGCTCCCCGCGGATAGTGTCCACCGACAAATACCCGCAGGGGTGATTTTTTCAATCCTGACGCTGTGGATTCCGGGGTACGGGTGATCCTGTGCTCAACGGTCACCTCAGCCACGCCTGCATGTCGCTGGATGGCTCGGATTCAAGGACGACAATTCTGCACGATCTTGGCGAAATTGTCCAGTTTTACGTCACTTTCCGCACAAGATCGCGGCAAATATAGGGAGTTTTGTGCAGGGTCAAAGTAAAGGCACGACCTTGGTCTCGAGGATTTCGTCAGTGATTTCACCCGCTTGTATGTAACGGGTTTTACCCTTTCGGTCGAATACCGCGGTGAAGGGCAGGGAGTCGAAACGATTGCCCAACGTGTTGGCGAGTTTTACCGCCTCCATCCCGCCGATCAGGGTGGGGAAGTTGATGCCGTAGACATCGTGAAAGTCCTGCACCATCTCCAGATCGTCGATGGCAATACCGATAAACTGCAGCCCCTTGTCGCGATACCGTTCCTGCATCTCGATGAATCTGGGCATCTCTTCCCGGCAGGGGGGGCACCAGGTGGCCCAAAAGTTGATCACCAGGACATCTCCCTTCCATTCACTGCTGTTTCGCAGTTTGCCCTCGAGATCGGGAAGCGCGAATTCCGGCAGAGACTCGACGCCTTTGCCGGTCATCTGGAACTGAGGTGTCTGGGCACTTTGATAGTACCGGACACCCGACCAGATTCCCGCGGCCAGCGCGGTTGCTATGATCACCGCCGTCAGGGCGCTCGCGACTCTCATTGCACCGCCCGACTCACATGGGAGGCAAATTCATCAGCCGCCATGAAGCCAACCACCCGATAGTTGCGTCTTTCCCTGCCGTCCCGGCCGTAAAACATGATGCTGGGGGGGCCGGGCAGCCCGAAATGCCCCTGGAGCAAGGCCCGGTCCTCAGCATCATCCGCGGTAACGTCCGCCTGCAGCAGCACGAAGTCCCGCAAACTGGCTATAACACCGGGGTCCGAGAAGGTATAACGCTCCATCTCCTTGCAACTGACACACCAGTCGGCATAGAAGTCCAGCATAACCGGGCGCCCCGAGGTGCTGGCGGCCTGAACCTCCCGTTGGAGATCTGAGACGGTTTTTATGCGCTTGAAATGGAGTTCCGCGGTCTGGGATCCTGAGGCGCCAAAATTCACGCCCCTGAGCGGCTGTATGGTGTCTTTGCCCCCGGAGGCGGCACCGACCAGCATGAGCGCGCCGTAAACGAGCAACACGAAACCCAGACCTTTCCAGAGCCGGTCCCACCCCGACGCCTCCACCGGAAGCTGTCGGAGGGCGCCCATGTAGATCGCACTCACGATCATCAGCATGCCCCATAGGATCATGGCTGCCGCCGGCGGCAGGATGCGTTCGAGCAAGATGATGGCCACCGCGAGCAATCCGACGCCGAACACCGCCTTGATGATGTTCATCCAGCCGCCGGCCTTGGGTAAAAGTTTGCCGGCCGAGGCGCCGATCACGAGTAGGGGCGCCCCCATGCCCATGGACAATGCGAACAGCCCCAGGCCGCCGAGCACTGCGTCTCCCGTCTGGCCGATATAGATCAACGCCCCAGCCAGGGGAGGTGCGACGCAGGGGCCCACAATCAGTGCCGACAGCAGGCCCATGATCGCCACCCCGGTGTAGGTTCCCCCCTGTTGCCGGTTGCTGAGATCGGCGAGCCGGCTCTGCCAGCGGGTGGGAAGCTGAAGCTCATAGAAACCGAACATGGACATTGCCAGCAGCACGAAGATCAAGGCAAAAGCGCTCAGGATCCAGGGATTCTGAAAGGCCGCCTGGAGATTCTGGCCGAACAGGCCGGCCAGTACCCCGGCGACCGTGTAGGTCAGCGACATTGCCAGGACGTAAATCAGGGACAGGACGAAGGCGCGCCGGGTGGTGATGTTTTTCCCCTGTCCGGCGATGATCCCTGACAGGATCGGGATCATGGGAAACACGCAGGGAGTGAAAGCCAGCAAAAGTCCGAACAGGAAAAAATTCAGCAGGATCAGCCCCGTGTTGCCCTCGGCCATCACAGCGGCAATACGGTCCTGTTCTGTCACCGGTTCCAGCGGCGGCGCTGCAGTCGTCGACGCGAGACTGGCGGATACGGCGTTCTGGGCCGCCACCAGTGCCGGCGGCGCCGCTGTGGCAATGTCCACGGCGGGGAGTGCAAGCGTGACCTGCTGTTTTATCGGCGGGTAGCAGACTCCGACTTCCGCACAGCCCTGGTAGGCCACCAGGAGTGTGATTTCGGTCGGCTCCGTCCGGGAGCGGATCAGGGGGATGGGAAGGTCCACTGAGCGGTGATAGACCGGCAGGTCGCCAATGCTGCCGTCCGGCCTGACCGCCCCCTCCTTGATCTCCGCCTCGGGCAGGGGGAAGTCGCCAAGGGCAACGCCGTCGCCGCCGACCAGTTTCACATCCATCTTGTCCTGATAGAGGTAGGTCCCGTCGGCAATCTCCCACTGCAGTCTGATCAGGCCGCCGCTTTCAACAATGGCCAACAGCTTGTAGGCCTCTTCAGGCGGAAGTATCTCCGGTCCATCCTGCATCCCAAGGGCCTGCCCGAGGTCGCTGAGCGCCGCCAGTGCGGCCCGGGGAGCGGGTTCCGCGGCCGCTGCCGTGGGCCGCAGGTCGACGGAGACCTTTTGGGTGTGAGGCGGGTAGCAGAGTCCCGCATCGGCACAGCCCTGGGAGACGGTGCGCAGCTGCAGCGTGTCGGGGGATCCCGGGGTGCGCTTCAGCGGAATCCTGAACTCGGCTTTGTCCCGGTAAATCTGCACATCGCCAAAGAACTCATCATGCTTCAATTTTGACGCAGGGTAGTCCGGGGTGCCCAGTTCCAGGCCATCATTTTCGGTGCTGAATTTAAACTTGGTGCGATAGAGGTAGTAGCCCGGGGCGATATCCCAGCGTACGACAATCGTTTCCGTATCCCGGGCCTCCGCAGAGAGGCGGAATGCATCGTTGGGAAGCAGATAGTCCTCTTCCAGCTGTGCCCAGGCTGCGGTGGCCAGAAGCCACAGCATCATTAACCCGATCAGCCGGAATGGGCTGAGGTTTCTGTATTCGTGCATTGGTCGACCCAGTTGAGATATTCCGGAAGCCCCTGAGTTACAGGGACCGCAATAATCTCGGGAAGTTCATAGGGGTGAAGCGAGCGCAGCACCTGCTGCAGTTGTGCGTAACGTCGGGCACTTGTCTTGATCAAAAGAAGTACTTCTTCCGCGGATTCCGTTTTGCCCTGCCAGGTGTATACAGAAGTGACCTGCGGTGAGATGTTCACGCAGGCGGCCAGCCCCTGATCGACCAGGCTGCGGGCGATCTTCTCGGCACAGTCTTTGTCGGGACAGGTGGATAGAACAAGCAGTACGTCATTCATGGGCGAACGATACAGGAATGGCCTGGATTTCTCATCCGATACCTGGCGGCGGAGGGGGTGGAGGCCGGTCGCGCTTGTACCGGATCGGTCCCGGGCGTAAGCTTTTGCCCATGAATCCCGCACTGTTCTTACTTCTGCTGTTCGTCGGTCTTCCTCTGTTCGAACTCTATTTTCTCATCCAGGTGGGCTCCGAATTCGGGGCGATTCCGACGATTGCGCTCTCGGTATTCACTGCGGTCCTCGGGGGTATGCTGGTGCGCCTTCAGGGTATTACGACCCTGATGCGGGTGAGGGCCTCGATGGAGAGGAATGAAGTGCCGGCGGTCGAGATGCTGGAGGGCGCTCTGCTGCTGGTCGCCGGGTTTTTTCTGCTGCTGCCAGGTTTCTTTACGGACTTCGTCGGTTTTCTTTGCCTGATCCCCTCGGTCAGACGTGCCATGGTGCTGTTTTTTCTGCGCCGGAGCGGCACCATGCAGAAACCACCTGGACCTGGCCAGTCCCAGCCCCATGGGGAAGGGCCCAAGGTGATCGAGGGTGAGTTCCGCAGAGAGGACTAAATCTCGATCCCTGATTGCCGAAGCCGGTCCCGCAATCGATACCAGATCCTGCCCAGATACTCGTGAAGTGCAAAGTAGCTGTTGAGCAGAGCGCCGGCGCTGGGATACCAGTCGGAGGGTTTTGTTTCAGTCTTACCTTTGTGGACGAATGCAGTGGGAGCCGGTATCGCAGCCACACCCGCACGTTCGAACACCTCCAGGGCGCGGGGCATGTGCCAGGCATGGGTGACCAGAAAAACCCGGCGGATACCCAACTCGTCCAGCATTTTTCCGGTCATTAAAGCGTTGTCCCAGGTGTTCTGGCTCTGCTGTTCAACCCCGGTGGTTCTCACTCCGAACTCCCTGTTCAGAACACCTGCGGCGAGAACCCCCTCCGCTATCCTGTCTTTATCACTCACACTGCCGCCGCTGGGTAAGACCGGCAGGCGGGTCTTTCTGGACAGCCAGGCGGCGTATCGGATTCTCGCCAGGCCGATCTGGTTTACCGTATCTCCCCCGTACTCCGGCGCGTCGCTGTAACGCCCCCCGCTAAGCACCACGATGGCCTGTGCCCCGGCGTCGGCGATGGCCTGGTCATCGAGGGCAGGATAGGGTTCGAGCCCGGTCATCAGCAGCGTGGATACATGGGGCGTGCTGAACATGTAAAGGGCGGCAAGCGAGATCAGGATCAGCAGTTTTCCGAGGAACCGGCGGCCCAGCATCAGTCCGATGAGCCCGAGCAGAACGATACCGCCTGGTGGCAGGATCAGTGCCTTCAGAAAACTGACGGTCCCCTGGTCCACTAATCGTCAGAAGAACTGCCGGCCTGCAGGTCCGCATGATAGGAAGATCTGACCATGGGGCCGCTGGCCACGTTGGAAAATCCCATGGCCTCACCGCGTTCTCTCAGCCGATCGAACTCCTCAGGGGTGACAAACCGCTCGACCGGCAGATGATTGCGGCTCGGCTGGAGGTACTGACCCAGCGTGAGCATGCTGCAGCCATGGTCACGCAGATCCTGCATCACCGCCTCCACTTCTTCCAGCGTCTCCCCCAGTCCCAGCATGAGACCGGATTTGGTTCTTATGCCCGGGTGGTATTCGGCGAAGCGCTTGAGCAGATCCAGCGAACCCTGGTAATCGGCCCCGGGTCGCGCCTTGCGGTAGAGGCGGGGCACGGTTTCCAGGTTGTGATTGAACACGTCGGGTTGGGCTGATCGGAACTGCTCCAAGGCGACATCGATCCGACCACGGAAGTCAGGCACCAGGATCTCGATCCGGGTCCGGGGATTGGTCTTTCGCAGTGCCCGGATGCAGTCGGCAAAATGACCTGCGCCGCCGTCCCTCAAGTCGTCCCGGTCCACCGAGGTGACCACAACGTAACCCAGTTTCATGGCCGCCACGGCCTCTGCCAGTTGAGCGGGTTCGCCGGTATCGAGGGGTTCGGGTTTGCCGTGGGCAACGTCGCAAAAGGGGCATCGCCTGGTACAGACATCCCCCATGATCATGAAGGTGGCGGTGCCGTGGGAGAAGCATTCTCCCAGATTGGGGCAGGCCGCCTCCTCGCAGACCGAACTGAGACGGGTTTCCCGCAGCAGCCTCTTGATCTCCCGGACTCGCGGGCCGGTGGGAACTTTGGCCCGGATCCAGGCCGGTTTCTTGGGCATTGTCCGCGTGGGCTCGACCTTGATGGGGATCCGCGCGACCTTGCGTTCCCCCCGTTGATGGCTTTCCGGGGTCTTGCGCGAGGGCGCATCGAATTCGTGGGAATTGCTCATGAGTCGTCCGCTTGAATGGGCGTGGTCCCGGGATTGTAGCCCAAGCGCCCGAGGATTTGACAGCGCAGCCCTTCCGATACGGTTTCCACGTCCACCGCCCCGCAGAACTCTCTGAGCTGGGTTACTTCCAGGCCGGGATAACCGCAGGGGTTGATGCGTTCGAAGGGCTCCAGGTTCATGTCGATGTTAAGACTCAAGCCGTGAAAGCTGCAACCACGACGCACTCTCAAGCCCACGGAGGCCACTTTCCTGTCCCCGACATAGACGCCGGGTGCATCGGTCCTGGCATTGGCACTGACATGATATTCCCCAAGCAGATCGACGATGCTCTGTTCCATCAGGGTCACCAGGGGCCTGATTCCCATCTTGCGGCGTCTCAGGTCGAGGAGCAGGTAAACGACCAGCTGGCCAGGTCCGTGGTATGTCACCTGGCCGCCCCGGTCCACCTTGATCACCGGGATGTCTCCGGGATTGAGCAGGTGCTCCAGGCGCCCCGCCTGTCCCAGGGTGAAGACCGGCAGGTGTTCGAGAAACCAGATCTCGTCCGCGGTTCCGGCGTCACGGCTGTCGGTGAATGACTGCATTTCCCGCCAGACGGGCTCATAGGATCGCAGACCCAGTCGGCGAATTACAATGGATTGCGGCTCCACTAAAGACTCATCAGGACCCGTTCGTGATCCGTCAGGTCCTGGTAGATGGCATCCAGTTGTCGCTTGCTGTTGGCGATGAAGGTCACAGTCACCGCCAGATATTTGCCTCCCCGGCTCGGCCTTGTGCGGACAGCCCCCTCCCCGATTTCTTCGACGTGCCGGGAGACGATCTCCACGATCAGGGCATCGAAATCATCAGCAGCCAGTCCCATTGCCTTGAGGGAGAATTCGCAGGGGAATTTGAGCAGTGTTTCCTCTTCTTCCATTGTTCAGCCCTTACGCGTCACTCAAACCAAAGCAGCACGCTGTCCGTGACAAATCGCACGATGCCCCCTTCATCGATGGGTTCCAGGGCGATCAGCGGGACGTCGGCCACCGGCTCCCCCTCCAGTGCCACTGTAACCCTGCCCATTTCGCTGCCTTTTGCAACCGGTGCCATGATTTTGGGTTTGACATCCATGCCGGCACTGAGATCCTGATATCGTCCACGCGGTATCGTGATGTACAGGTCCCTGGACAGCCCCATGGACAATCGCTCCTTGTGGCCCTTCCATACCCGGCTTCGGTGCAATACCTCACCGGCCCCGTACAGGCGGTGGGTTTCGAAGAACCGGAAACCGTAGTTGAGCAGGGCAAGGCTTTGTTTGGCCCGCTCGTTTTCGCTGCTGGTGCCCATCACCACGGACGTCAGGCGCATACCGTCCCGCAACGCCGATGTTACCAGGCAGAAGCCTGCCGCCTCGGTATGACCGGTCTTGACGCCGTCGATGCTGTCGTCCCGCCACAGCAGCTTGTTGCGGTTCTGCTGCTTGATGCCGTTGTAGGTGAAAACCCTTTCCGCATACCAGGGGTAGTATTCTGGAAACTCCCGGATGGTGGCCTCCGATACCTTGGCGATGTCCCTGGCGGTGGTGTAGTGGTCCGGATGGGGCAGGCCCGTGCTGTTCATAAAGTTCGAGGCGTCCATGCCCAGTCTTTTGGCATGCTGGTTCATCAGTCTGGCGAAGGTGTCCTCGCTGCCGGCGATGTGCTCGGCCAGCGCGACGCTGGCGTCATTGCCCGATTGAATGATCATCCCCTTCAGCAGCTGTTCC
>JAHEHQ010000448.1 GCA_024644505.1 Gammaproteobacteria bacterium | reverse complement strand
CCGTTTCTCGGTGTGGAGCCGACCGGTCGGTCGGTGAAGGTGTGGGGCATCGTCATAGACCGACTGCAGGACGGGAAAATCAAAGACACGCGCATCCTGATGGACGCGCTGGGTCTGATGACACAACTTGGGGTATTCCCGCCTTCACCCGCCGAGCGGGCGGGCACAGAATAGCCCGCGGCCGGACTAACGTGGGAAAGTCGCCGCATTCCGCACATGTAATCTGGTGGGCCATCGCATGTCTGCAAGTGGCCGCCAAGAGACTGTGCTTCAGGGGCCACGACCATCCGTTGAAGGATAGATATGGTCGCTTGTCTTAGTTGGCCCCAGGCATCCCAGGGTCAGCGCAAGAGAACAAAGCCTCGGACATCAATGCCTGCGCTAGGAAGATTCTTTTTGCGGATGCGTCCAATAGATACCAGGTCTCGGACGTAAGGAACTCCACAGTCGCCGGATCCAGAGTCTCAGGATCTCCAGCATCGGTAGCACGCCTCTCCAACGTTTTTAGGACACATTCCCTGTGTTCATCGGTCAGAGATTTTTCCAGCTGTTCATAGGATTGATCCATCCGGACGATAGCCGCCTGAATCTCTTCGTCGGCCAGCGGGCCAGTGGCATTACGAGGGAGGTACGGTTGCAGGACCGGGCGGTGCTTCATAATCAAGAAGATAAACTCGCGCTCCTTGTCTGGGTCGTCCGTCACTCGACCCTCATAAAACGTAATCGCAATACTCTCGAGCGGTTTTTCAGCATATTCCATCGCTTGTTCGGCAATCTCGGTTGCCAGGCCCCCGAGTTCTGTTTCTTGCATCCAATAGCTGGGCGAGCCTACAACATCTATCACCAAAACATCGCCACCAAGCAGCCAAACGGTCGCATCACCAGAAACCTGTTGTTCAAGCGATTCTTCAAATGGCTTAAGTTGATTCGGTAAGATGTCACATGCACTGGTCAGAATCGCCGCCAGGCACAACGAGACGATGAAAAAGGTTCTCATTCTTTAATGACTTTCAGAAAGCTGTTTTCGTGCCTACTACCCTTCGCGGGTCATTGACAGCATGCTGGGAATGCGTTGCCAGAGACTACTCGGTGAAGTGCGTTATGTCTGCAACTGGCCGGTTCCATCCGTTTCTGGTGAAAACCACAAACTACGGCTTCTGCCCCAAGATCCATCCTTCAACGACGCGTAGATCATAGTCATGTGGCATCCCTTCTTCGCGCATTCCGAGACTGACATCGACCATCGATAGCAGCCCGAGCAGAGCGTCGAAGGGATCCTCAGCACTCTTCCTATCGCCGAACCCGTCTTCAATGGTTTCGATCAGGCTGCCCCCGATGCGAACTTCCCTCTTCTTTGCCCACTCGAGCAGCTTCTCGGCTTGTGCCTTCCGTCCCGCCTGGGATGTCTTGCTCCACAACCTACCGGGAGGCTGCAGCCCCAGATGGGTACAGGCCTCCGCCGGGTATGTCTCTGAGACGACAATCGTCTCATGAGCCACCAACTCAATAAGTCGGCCGTCGAACGGCCACAGTTTCAGGTCGAGGCCCGGGTCAGAGATCGCTGGCCCCAGAAGATCACGCCAGCCGATAATGGCAGCCCGACCTACCTGCTTTCCGCCCAGTGTCCAGAACAGCGAAGAAGCTGCGCCACGGATTTCAGTGGGACGTTCACAGCGGCGCAGAAGATCGTGCATCGAAGTAACACCCAAGCCCTCCACCAAGTCATGCTGCTTCGTCCCACCCGGACGCAGCGGATAGAATGGCCTGCGCAACGAAATCTCAGCCGGCGTTTTGGCAAGACGGTAGAAGTCGATCCAGTTACCTTTCCCGAACAGAGGCAGCCAATCCTTGAAACGGGTGATCCCTGCCGGTTTTGCGAAAGCAATCGGTAACCCTATCGGGAAATCGAAGCCGATCAGTGTACTTCCGCCGCCAGCACGGACCCTTACCCGGTCCCAGAACGTCTGCAAGTCGCCTACAGGTTCAGGTGACCGGACATGGTACCGATCTCCCTCCAGCAGGGCTGCGCACATCCACCGCTTCTTCGGGTCAGATCCCCAATCGGCGTGCAGAATCAACTCGGGAGGCATTGACCCCCTACCCACAAGCATTGGTTATCAGAACGCCTCCCGGTCCGGTCGAATATCGATCTCCATCGTCCAGGCCGAACGGTCCTGCCCGATCAAATGCATGCAGGTCTGAGCCACGGCATCCGGATGCAGGCAGGCCTCCGGCTCCATCCCAAACGCGTCGCGGGCCCGATCGCCCCAAAGTACACCGTCGATGATCAGGTGGGCGACGTGAATACCTTGAGGGCCGAGTTCCCGGGCGAGCGACTGGGCCAATCCACGGAGGGCAGACTTGGCCACACCAAAGGCAGAGAAGTGAGCCCCCGGCTTGACTGACGCGGTTGCCCCGATGAACAGCAACGAACCATTCCCTCCCCTCATCATCGCCGGCAAGGCCCGCTGGGCACCATATACGGCCCCCAGACACTGGCTGTGCCAGAGCGTCTCGAATTGCTCCGGTCTCGTTTCCAGGAACGGTTGCCGGAGCAACCCGGCTACGTTGTGAATGTATACGTCCGGTGCCCCGAAATGTTGTTCGACCGTGGCGAAAGCGGC
>JAHEHQ010000102.1 GCA_024644505.1 Gammaproteobacteria bacterium | reverse complement strand
GCGTTTCTTTCTTTTCCCGCGTTTCTTTCTTTTCCCGCGTTTCTTTCTTTTCCCGCGTTTCTTTCTTTTCCCGCGTTTCGCTTCGCTCTACGCATATATGGACCCATCCCGTTTTACAAGGCACCGTATCGATTGAGACAAGAAAAAGGTTGCTGCCATATATCCGGCCTGTTTGTGAGGATTTCTAACCTCTGGCCACGATGAATTGCGCGCGTCTTGATCTCATCAGGCTATCGGCTTCTAGAGAGCCACTGCGTTGACCAGATTTTCAAGACGCCGGTCTGACCTATCTTGTCATCTCTTGCTACTGTGTCCTCGCAACCTGTTGATGGGTAATAAGTTTTAATTCACATTGCTCAGCAAGCCGATTCTGCAACGACCTGCATTGAGGCTTTTCCAGGCTTTGTCCACGGGCTACGTACCCCTATATCTGGTACGGAGTCGGTGGGCAAAGGGTGGGAAAGCCGTCCTGACCCTATCCCAAATTCATACTGCCGCACGATAGCTGTCCCCACGTGACAACAGTGCCCAAATGACTCTGGCATGTTTGTTGGCCAAGGCAACAGCCGCTTTGTTCTTTCCCCGCCGAGCTACCAGTGACTGAAGCCAGCGGCTACGCTTGTCGCATTTCCCATCCACCCTGTTGATCACCGAGCGGGCCCCGTGGATGAGCAACATACGGATATACTTATCACCCCGTTTGCTGATTCCCAACAACAGCGGTTTACCGCCGGTCGTATGTTGACGCGGAACCAGACCCAGACTGGCAGCAAACTGTCGGCCATTACTGAACTGCCGGCCATCACCAAAGGTGGAGACAATCGCCGTGGCACTCTGAGGGCCAACACCCCCAATGGCACCAATCCGCCGACAGGCCTCGTCAGCATCATATAATTGCTTGATCTCCCTATCGTAGGCTTTAACCCGCTGATCCATCGACCGGAACTCCTCCAACAGCTGGGCAAGCCAGCCCCGAAAACGGTCTGTCAGCCCGTTTTCACCATCCTCCAGGATCTCCGGAATCCGGGTACGAATTCGACTCAACCCCTGAGCCATCACAATGCCATACTCACCCAGTAACCCTCGTATCTGATTGGCCAGGGCGGTTCGATTCTTGACCACAGATTGGCGCATCCTATGCAGCGCCTGAACATCCTGCTGCTCGATACTTTTGACCGACACGAAACGCATCGTCGGACGGCTCACAGCCTCACAAATCCCCTCTGCATCGTTGTAATCGTTTTTGTTGCCTTTGACATACGGCTTGACCAACTGAGGACTGATGAGCCTGACCTCGTGACCCAGTTTGGTGATCTCCCGTGCCCAATGGTGGCTGCCGGCACAGGCCTCCATCCCCACCAGGCAAGGCAGTGAATTCACCAGATAATCAAGCAGCTGCTTGCGCTTGAGTTTCTTCTTCTGCACCACCTCCCCAGATGCATCAATTCCAAATACGTGAAACTGATTCTTGCCCAAATCAATACCCAGTCGAACTATTTTCTTGCTAACCTTCATCTTGGACCCTCCCGCTTCGTTCTGATGGAAATTACAATTACCATCTTGGCTCTTTAGAAGCCGATTAAGAAGTGGGATGGGTCCATTCCATTAGGCTACTGAACTGATGCGGAGTGAGCCCAGCTTCAATCAGATCCCGGGTGCGGCATGGATTCCACGGGACTGCGGTCAAATCTGGGGACTTCGCGATATTTATCCGGAGGATGATCGCAGATAGGGCACTGGCTCCCGGGCAGCTCATTGACGGTGGAGCCGCAGATCTGACACACATAGTACCGGGTGGGACTTCCTTCGATTTTGCTTGCCAGCATGCCGAAATACCAGCTGGCCGCCTTTTTGATTTGCAAGATCAGGTCGCGGTGCTGCTGTTCCGCCTTCCAGGCATAGTTTATGTGGCGAATCGCCTCCTGGTGCTGTTCGGAATCGATCCGGGCCAGGATGGCAGGATACTCCCTGTCGATCTCCTCGGCCTCCACGGTGGCGGCCTGCTGCAGGTTCTCACGGGTGCCCCTGATTTCGATTTCCGCCTGCGACATCACCCGATCCCCACCCAGTTTCTTGAGCAATCTGGCGAAATTGGCGGCATGCACCGCTTCCGACGCTGCCAACGCCCTGAACAGATGGGCGATGGCCGGGTAGCCCTCTTCATGGGCCTTCCGGGCGAAGGCCCCGTATTTACGGTGAGCTATCACTTCATCGGCATAGCGCTCGTGTAACGCCGCAACCGTCAGCGGATACTGATCTGAGCCCGTCATTGCCGTCGCCCCTATGGGTATCAAACAGAGCAGGCTCGAGAGCAACCAGGCAGAAAAGCTCGTTAAGGATTTCATGAGCATGACAAAAATACCTTTGCCAGCCCGATTATATGCCTTTTAAAGCACCCTTACATATACCGGTACCGGAAGTTCACTCCCAGCCGATCACGTCGTATCCCCGTTCTCGCAGACAGCGCTGGACGAAGCGCTTGAAGGTCGGGCTCAGTTCGGTCGAGTCTATACCGCCCTTGACTGCCCCGGTGGCGGCACCCGCAGCGGCGCCGGCAAGGGCGCGCTCACCGGCATCCCCCCGTACCAGTCCATAGGCACCCGCGCCTATACCGCCCAGCGCCGCTCCGGTGGCGGCCTTCTTGCCAATCTCCCCGTCTTTGTTGGTACTCACGCCATAGCTGTTTGCCAGGGCCATGCAGTCATCCGTATCCCGTTGTGCCTGGGCCTTGCCGACCGTCTGGATATGATGATTGGGATAGAACACCGGCCGTTTCTGTGCACTGGTGCATCCGGTGATCAGAACCGACAGCAGCAACCCGGGCAGTGCGAACCCGATGACGGAAAGACGTGTAGCACTGAAACTGTTCATCTGTCGTTTCGGGTTATTCTGTTTTGCTGATTGCCGAGGCATCCGGCAAATATAGCAAACTGATCAAACCCGCGCTGGGGATGCCACTTGTAATCCCCAGGATCCTCCCCCATTTCAGGGATTCCAGACAAAGCAGGCTGCCTCTCGCGGGCATACCATCACCCGGGATCGATTCAGGTTAGAATAGGGGGTTTCCGGGCTACAGAGGTCAACAGCATGGAGCCAATCAGAGGCACGACAATTCTCTCGGTGCGCCGTGGCGGAAAAGTCGTAATTGGGGGTGACGGTCAGGTGTCCATGGGCAACACCGTGATGAAGGGCAATGCCCGGAAGGTCCGGCGCCTCTACAAGGACCGGGTACTCGCCGGTTTTGCCGGCGCAACGGCAGATGCCTTCACCCTGTTCGAGCGATTCGAGGCAAAGCTCGAAAAACACCACGGCCACCTCACGCGGGCCGCGGTCGAGCTGGCCAAGGACTGGCGCACCGACCGCATGCTGCGCCGCCTGGAAGCCCTGCTGGTGGTGGCCGACGAGACCGCATCCCTGACCATCACGGGAACCGGAGACGTGGTAGAGCCCGAGGAGAGCCTGATGGCCATCGGATCGGGCGGACCCTACGCCCTGGCGGCAGCGAGGGCACTGCTGCAGAACACTGATATGGATGCACGGGAGATCGTGGAAAAGGGGCTGTCCATCGCCGCGGACATCTGTGTCTACACCAATCACAACCTGGTCATCGAAGAGCTCGGCACCGACAACTGAGAGCATTAACCGACATGTCAGAAATCACACCACAGGAAATCGTCCGGGAGCTGGACAAGCACATCATAGGACAGTCTGCAGCCAAGCGTTCCGTGGCCATTGCCCTGCGCAACCGCTGGCGGCGTTCCCAGGTATCCGAGGAACTGCGCAACGAGATCACACCGAAGAATATCCTGATGATCGGCCCTACCGGTGTGGGCAAGACCGAGATAGCCCGGCGCCTGGCCAGACTCGCCAATGCCCCTTTCATCAAGGTGGAAGCGACTAAATTCACCGAGGTGGGCTATGTCGGAAGGGATGTCGACTCAATCGTCAGGGACCTGGCGGACTCGGCCATGAAAATGGTGCGTGAAGAGGCGATGGCGAAGGTTCAAGACAAGGCGGCCGACGCCGCCGAGGAGCGGATCCTGGATACGCTGCTTCCAAGGCCCAAGGTAACCAGCTGGGAGAACGACAGCAGTCCACCCCGGGACGACTCCGCGACCAGGGACAAATTCAGAATCAAGATCCGCAACGGTGAGTTGGACGACAAGGAGATCGAAGTGGAGGTGTCCAGCGCGGTGATGGGGGTCGAGATCATGGCCCCGCCGGGTATGGAGGAGATGACCAACCAGCTTCAGGGCCTTTTCCAGAACATGGGTGGAGGTCGCACCCGCAAAAGGAAAATGCGCATCAAGGATGCCTTGAAAATCCTGCGCGACGAAGAAGCAGCCAAGCGCGTCAACGATGAAGATCTTAAAATACATGCCCTGGAGATGGTGGAACAGCACGGAATCGTTTTCCTGGACGAACTCGACAAGGTGGCGAGCCGCTCGGAGTACGGCGGACCGGACGTCTCTCGGGAAGGCGTCCAGCGCGACCTTTTGCCCCTGGTGGAGGGCTGCACCGTCTCCACCAAACAGGGCATGATTAAAACCGACCACATCCTGTTTATTGCCTCCGGCGCCTTTCACCTGTCCAAGCCCTCTGACCTGATCCCGGAACTGCAGGGGCGGCTGCCCATCCGGGTGGAACTGGACGCGCTGAACAGCGATGACTTTACCCGCATCCTCACCGAGCCGGACGCCTCTCTCACGGATCAGTACAAGGCACTGATGCAGACAGAGGGCGTCAATCTCGAGTTCACCGAAGATGGCATCAGGCGGATTGCCGAGATCTCCTGGCAGATCAACGAACGCACCGAGAACATCGGCGCCAGGCGGCTGCACACGGTGATGGAACGGCTCCTTGAAGGCATCTCGTTCACCGCGACCGAGGTGCCCGGCTCCAGCGTAACTGTCGACGCCTCCTATGTAGATAATAATCTCTCGGAGTTCGCCTCCGACGATGACCTGAGCAGATTCATCTTATAGCCCCGGCAACAGCGGCAAAAACCGGCTGAATACACTGAGGAATACCTATCATGTCCCAACATACACCCACCGAATTGAACCTGCACCGTCAGTCCCGGGTGCTGGAGATCAGCTTTGACGACGGAGCCCACTTCAATCTGCCCTGCGAATACCTGCGCGTGTTCTCACCCTCGGCGGAGGTCCAGGGGCATGGACCCGGTCAGGCGGTGCTTCAGCTCGACAAGGAAGAGGTGAACATCGGGCACATAGACCCCGTCGGCAACTATGCGGTATGTCTCCACTTCGACGACGGCCACAACACCGGTATCTATTCCTGGGACACCCTGTACGACCTGGGAGCCAACCATGAGGCCTACTGGCAGGATTATCTGGCCCGCCTGGAAGCCGCCGGACACAAACGCAGGGAATCGGTCTCCTGAACCCGCCTCAATTGGCTTTTATGACCGCCCGGCCATAGAATTCGCTTAGTTCTGTTGTTGGGAAAAGGCATCATGAGAGAAAAAGGCACCACCCATTTCGGCTTCGAAAACCTGAAGACCGAAGAGAAAGCCGGGCGGGTGCGGCAGGTCTTCGACTCGGTAGCGACCCGCTACGACCTGATGAACGACCTGATGTCGCTCGGTATCCACCGCCTCTGGAAACGGATGGCCATAGAACTGGCAGGGGTCCGCAAGGGAAGCAGGGTACTGGATCTGGCCTCGGGCACCGGCGATCTCGCGTCGCGACTGGCCGACCTGGTAGGCCCCGACGGGCTCGTGGTGATGACCGACATCAACGACGCGATGCTGGAGCAGGGCCGAAAACGCATGGTCGACGAAGGGCAAGCGGGCAACATCGAGTATGCCCAGGTCAATGCCGAACAGATACCTTTTCCCGACAACAGCTTCGACTGTGTGACCATCGCATTCGGCCTTCGCAACGTCACCGATAAACAGCGCGCCCTCGAAGAGATGCGCAGGGTACTCAAACCCGGCGGCAGGGTCCTGATCCTGGAATTTTCCCATGCAAAGGGCGCGCCCCTGAAAGCCGCCTACAACCTCTACTCTTTCCGCCTGCTGCCCCTGATGGGCAGGATCGTGGCAAATGACGCGGACAGTTACCGCTACCTTGCCGAGTCCATCCGTATGCATCCCAATCAGGAGACTCTCAAAGAAATGATGGAACAGGCCGGGCTGGAGCGGTGCGGCTATCATAATCTGACCGGCGGCATCGTCGCCATCCACCGCGGATTCAAGTTGTAATCCGGAATGTCGGCAGATCCATGAGTCTTTCCGCGCTCGTCATCGCCAGCCTGGAGCAGGCCGTAAACGCATACCTGGATATGGATCCCCAAGCCAGGGAACGGATGGGTGAACTTCACGGCCGGGTGATCGCCTTTGAGCTCGACGGACTTGGACAAAAGCTCTACCTGATCCCCGGCCAGAATCGCCTCCAGATTCTTTCCGGGTACGAAGGGGACCCGGACTGCACGCTGCGGGGCACACCCCTGGCGCTGGCCGCAATGAGCAAACAGCGCGGCAAGACCGAACGCCTGTTCTCCGGTGACGTGGAGATTACCGGTGACACCGACCTTGCCCATCGGCTGGGGAAGATCCTGGGGGCCATGGACATAGACTGGGAGGAACAGCTCTCCCGTTTCAGCGGCGACATCATCGCCCATGAGATCGGCAACGCCGTGCGCAGCACCAGCCGCTGGGGACGCAGCACCCTGAAAACCCTCAAACTGGACCTCAAGGAATACCTGCAGGAGGAATCGGGCCTCCTGCCCGTCAGGCGCGAGATCGAAATTTTCCTCGGGGATGTGGATGCCCTGAGAGAAGATACGGACCGGCTCGAGGCCAGGATCGAAAGATTGCGCAGTCGCCCGTCCGTGAAAACCGGGAAAAAAGGCGGTGGGAGGAAGACCAGGTGATCCGGCCCGCAGACGGCCTGCGCCTGATGTACATAACCTGGGTGCTGTTGCGGCACGGACTCGACGAGGTGATCCTGGCCACCCACCTGTTCCGACCCCTGCGGTTCATGCTGTATCTCTCCCCGCTCTATTGGCTGAGACGCAACAAGCTTCCCGCCTATCCCGTGAGGATCCGACATGCCCTGGAGGACCTGGGGCCCATATTCGTCAAGTTCGGCCAGATACTCTCCACCCGCCGCGACCTGCTGCCCGGCGACATCGCCGATGAACTGGCGCTGTTGCAGGACAAGGTCCCCCCGTTTCCCGGCACCAAGGCCAGGCAGCTTATCGAAAACGCCTACGGCCACTCCATCGAGGAGGTGCTGGACGAATTCGACGAAGTCCCTCTGGCTTCCGCCTCCATCGCCCAGGTACACAGCGCGCGATTGAAAAACGGCAAGCAGATCGTGGTGAAGGTGCTGCGGCCGGGCATCGAGACCGTGATCCGCCGGGACATGGCACTGCTCTACATTATCGCCGGCCTGGCGGACCGCTACTGGAAGGACGGCCGGCGTCTGCGTCCCCTGGAAGTGGTCGGGGACTACGAAAGGACCATCCTGGACGAACTGGACCTGCAGCGTGAGGCCGCCAACGCCGCCCAGCTGAGGCGCAACTGGGAGGGCAGCAGCCTGCTCTTCGTGCCCGAGATCTATTGGGACTTCACCCGCAAAAATGTACTGGTCATGGAACGTATCTCGGGGACCCCGGTAGGCGACATAGCCGCCCTGAAAGCCCAGGGCATCAGCATGAAGCAACTGGGCGAGCAGGGTGTGGAGATCTTTTTCACCCAGGTTTTCCGGGATAATTTTTTCCATGCGGACATGCATCCGGGGAATATCTTTGTGGAGCCCAGCGGCCGCTATATCGCCGTGGATTTCGGTATTGTCGGCTCGCTGACCTCCGAGGATCAACGCTACCTGGCGGAAAACCTTCTGGCATTTTTCAATCGGGACTACCACAGGGTCGCGGAACTGCATGTGGAATCGGAATGGGTCCCCAAGGAGACCCGGGTGGACGAGTTCGAGTCGGCCATCCGCTCGGTCTGCGAACCCATATTCAACAAACCCCTCAGCGAAATCTCCTTCGGGCATTTTCTGTTGAACCTGTTCCAGACCGCGCGACGTTTCAACATGGTGGTTCAGCCCCAGCTGGTGCTGCTGCAGAAGACGCTGCTCTACATCGAGGGTCTGGGGCGCCAGCTCTATCCCGAACTCGACCTGTGGACCACGGCCAAACCCTTCATGGAACGCTGGATGGAGGAGCAGGTCGGGCCCAAGGCGTTCAGTCGGAAGCTTCGAAAAAATCTGCCGAAACTGACCGAGCACGCTGCGGATATTCCGATTATGGCGCACAAAGTCCTGCTGGACGCAGCCGAGGGGCGCCTGGAACTGAAACTGCGCTCCGACCAGATCGAACAATTGCAGCGGCAGCTGCGGCATAATCACCGTAACACGGCCTCGGTCATCAGCGGCGGCGCCATGCTGATTTCCGGATCCATGCTGCTCACACTGGGGCCGAGTATCCTGCTGCCCGCCACACTCA
>JAHEHQ010000447.1 GCA_024644505.1 Gammaproteobacteria bacterium | reverse complement strand
TTTCTGCGGTCTGGACACGCACCTGAGCGACACTTTCGCACAAAATACGTCTAACCTGGGTTGCGCTGCATCAAGCGATCGATAAACCCGGCTGACCAGACAAAATACTTCAAATTGTTTCTAGTGTTTGCAACCGTGGCTCAAGCCTTGTTAGCCGGCTGTGGCAATTATATCCTGTTATTCCGAAAAAGAGGCTTGTGCGGCAAGGTAATGGCAGCTGTGCAGAAAGCCTTCGGTCGTGTCGATGCCCCGTATGTCGGGCGTGATACTTCATTCTGAATACCGGGATGCGCCTTGCCCTGATATCCTATGGCACCGTAAACGAGTGAATATGCCCTGTCGCGGGCGAATAGGGAGCAGTCAGTCTTGAAGGTTTACGCAATTGCGATATGCGCTTTTTTTGCCTTTGCCGGTCAATTGGGTATGGCCGCCGACGAGGAACAGCCGGCCGTTTCCGAGGACGAGTTCATGCGGCTCGAAGTCTGCCAGGTTTGTCATGAAAAACAGTACGATGCCATCAGATCGACAGCGCACTGGATGACCGGTGATTCCCGTACACCGGTGAGCGTGCACCAGTGTGCCAGTTGCCACGGCAACCTCGAGGAGCACGTGGAGAATGAAGGGCAAGGCGCCTCCGGGGGCATGAAGGCCTACGGGAAGGCGAGCACGATGACGCCGCCCGAACAGAATGCCGTTTGTGTTGGGTGTCATAAGGAGGCCAGCTTGCTGCACTGGCAGGGCAGTGGTCACGACGCCAGCGATGTTGGCTGCGTGGGTTGCCACAGGGTGCACGAGGAGGACAAGGTACGGTCACGCGAAACGGAGTCACAGGTGTGTTTTGCCTGTCACGCCGATCTGCGTGCGCAGGCCAACAAACCCTACGGGCACCCGCTGCGTGAAGAGAAGATGAGCTGCAGCGATTGTCACGATGCTCACGGTGGCGTGGGCGAGTCCGGCCTCAAGGCTTTTTCGATCAACGAGACCTGTTACGCCTGTCATGCCGAGAAACGTGGTCCTTTTCTTTGGGAACACGCGCCTGCAAGTGAAAACTGCGTCCTGTGTCACAGTGCGCATGGTTCGATCCACAGGGGGATGCTCAGCCGCCGCCAGCCTCAGCTGTGCCAGTCCTGTCACGAGACGACCGCTATGGCCAACAATCCACTGGGGCCGCACGGGCGGCATTCACGCCTGGCGTTGAGTTATCGTCAGCCGGGTGCACCGGATTCGGGCCCGGAGGGGCTTCCCCCGGCCCGGGGTATCTCGAGGTTGGTGATGGGGGAGGCCTGCAGCAACTGTCATAATCAGGTGCACGGCAGCAATCACCCGGCGGGTGCCTACCTGATGCGCTGAGTCGGGCCGTGCGAAAAAGAACAAGGCGCCGCCAGGCGCCTTTTTTCTCCCTGCCTTAATAGACGCGCGTCAGCTGCGCCCGCCCCGGGGTGCCCCCTGACGGCTCGAACCATCCGATCGAACTGCGCCGCCGGTATCGGTGTCATCGGTCAGAAAACGGTTGACCGTGTCGGCGCCGCTGCCCATACGCACGAAATCGATGAAGGCATCGTTGTCATCGTCCCCGGTGTCGATGCGGGTGTTGTGGATATCGTTTGGCATATTGGCCCAGCCCTCGCCCCACGCGCTGTTGTGGTCTGCCTGAGCTGTGCCCGCGACGGCCAGGCTCAGTGTCACAACGAGGTGATAAATTTTGGATTTGGCCATTTGCTGTTCCTCCTGTTTTTCTCTGAATGCCGACAATCGTTAACCGGACAGCCGGTTGATAGCGGCCTGCTTTTCCGCCATCCCCCAAAACCTTAATGGGATGCTGTTTCTCCGGAATTTCCTTCCACCGGTGAAACGTTTCAAATTGTTTCATCTGTCTTGCCTGCGGTAACGAATGAAACAATTTGTCTCTATGTGTTTTGGATGTGACGAGTAGACTGAAATCAAGCGGGGGAGACGACAAAGACCTCCACCGGCAGAGGCAAAGGGACCCGGTCTCTGGTTGACAAAAAGGACGCAGGGAGGCGAATAGCACGGAGGTAGCTATGAACACTCAAATCAAATTACTACGTAGGACAGCGATCGCGGCTGCTGTGACTTTGGTCATAGGCGGCGTCGCATCGGTAAGTAATATCATGGGCATCGAGACAGGCATGTCGTCGATCGTTTCGACTGCCTACGCCGCGCAAGGTGACTCGGCGGGCGGCGGTCAGGGTGCCATGGGCGCAGGCCGTGGTGGACAGGGCGGCCAGGGTGCCGGCGGCCAGGGCCAGCGCGGTGGTGGCCAGGGCCAGCGCGGCGGTAAATCAGTCGCTGATGTGCTGGCGGACGAGGCCGATGACGACTCCGACCGTCCGGCATGGGCCGGGGGTAACACGGAAGCGAACCCGCATTCCCCTGCTGGTGGCGGCAAACCTAGCGATGCCGGCACCACGAAGGGTGACGACTATGGCGACCTGATCGTGCTGTTGCGCGACCCGGTAACTGGTGAGCCGATGGAAATCGAGGGCCTGTTGCAGGTCTGCACGAGTGCAGACTGTAACATCGATGATCCTACTACTTACACGGCCATGACTGTGGATGGTGAGGTTCCAGCGGGCGTGACTCCGATCGAGGTAGATTTCGGTC
>JAHEHQ010000101.1 GCA_024644505.1 Gammaproteobacteria bacterium | reverse complement strand
CTTTGCGCAGGATGAGCTTGATCCTCGTGCGCCATCTGCGATGACCATGGCGGGACCGCTGGCCCGCATCGGCTATTTGATGTTGTCAGGCAATACTCCCACATTCTCCTTTGCGATCTCGTTTGTGATCGGGACCGGGGTGGCTGGATTGGTGACTGCGCTTGTGCTGCGTGACTTTAGAGTCATACCGATTCAAAAAGGCATGGCTAAATATGCCATCCTTGGGGGGGCACTGATGGGAATTGGCGCTATCTTTGCCTACGGTTGCAACATTGGTCAGGGGTTGAGCGGCATGTCCACTTTGTCAATGGAGTCGCTACTGGCGACGCTCAGCATGTTTGCAGGGGTAGCGATAGGCGTAAAGTGGTGGGACCGGCAGAGTACCTGACCCCGGTTTCAAAAATTCCTCAGAATCGCTATGTTTTGACAATCTTGACGCAATTTCTTCCCGCCTTTTTGGCAAGATAAACCGCCTTGTCGGCTGACTTTATCAGCATATCCGGCTTTTCCATTTTTGCCGAACGCACTGCGACACCAATACTGACGCTGCCATGCCACTCACCGTCCCCGGCAGGAATCCGCAGCGCGCCAACCACTTTTCGTACGGTTTCGGCAATACGGCGGGCCCCGAATTCTGGTGTATTGGGACAGATGACGAGAAACTCATCTCCTCCCAAACGGCACAAAATATCATCGTTACGCACCGTATTTCTCAGTTCCCGCGCCAATTCCCGAAGAACGATATCACCCGCATCGTGACCGTAGGAGTCATTGATCTCCTTGAAGTTATCGGCATCGATCATCAAACAGGCCAGAGGGATATCGTTCTGCGTCGATTCTTCCCATAACTGTTTTAGCCGTTGAATGGCATGTCTGCGGTTCGGCAGCTTCGTCAAGGCATCGGTTAAAGCCATCTCTTCGAGTTTTATATTGGCCTCAGAAAGTTCCCTGGTTCTTTCCGCAACTTTTTCTTCAAGTGTTTCGTTTAATTCCGAGAGCTCACGATTGCGTATGGAAACCTGTTGGAAAAGCCCGTTCAAGGCGACAAGCAGTGGCTCGGTTTCGCCAACCTGCTCTTTCTCCTGCTCCATGTAGGCTGTATCCGCGCTTTGGCCTGCCTGAATAGCCGCTATCTGTCTTGCCATATTCTTATCAGATCCCAAGATATGATACGCAAGCCAATAGGTGAGAAATTTTAACAGGGTAATTGCTGCATCCGGAGTCTCCGGATTGATCGCAGCACGCATGGAATTTACTTCTTCCAGAAAATTGTAATGTTCCTTGCTGTGTTTTTCTGTATGGCGGTTGTCCACGCCTACAGCGGACATCAATGCCTCCTCGCTCTGAAAGTGGTATTGGGCATACCTGGCCAATTCCTCAAATACCGTATCGATATTCCTGGACTCCAACTCATTTCGCGTCAGAAGCTCACCGAACTCATTGATAATATTCACGAGATGCCGATGCTGTGCGTCAATCTCCGGTAATCCGGTGAAAAAATTCTTATTCCAACTAAATGATTCCAAGGATATTCACCTCACCAGGTAATTTGTGCATCCCGAGTTGAATCCGCATGACACAATCAGGCCCACGGGAAATCCGGCAGACAGATTCTAACCGATTTCAAGTATCTTTAATCGACGGCTTCCGTTGGCCGAATCCGGCCGTACGATTCCAGGATCAGAAAATCCGCAATGCAGGGCGCAGCAATCCCCCCCGGGGACCATCAGCTGGTGATGCAACAGGTCACCTCGAGTCAAGAATGAAAACGCCCCTTTCAAAAAAGTGACTCAATATCCTCACTGTTCCCCGATGGATCTTCTTCCAGCTGCCGATCAACGAACGGTGCACTCCACACGTGGTTTTCTATGTTTAAACTCATGTGGTAAACCGATGCCAGTACCCCATGGTCCCGGTCCTCTATGAGAAGGCGAGAGGTCTCGTTCAACGCCGACCTCAGACTCTCCCTGAGTTCCGCTTCCAAAGCGGGCCGCTCTTTATCGTGTTCTATAATACTCCAGGCCGTGAAACCGGCGGAAATGACAACACCAATCCCGCCTCCTGCTATCGCGGCCGCAGCCGCGCCCCCGCCCCTCAGCGCAATTTTTTGAGCCAGTTTGTCCGCAGCCCGATTGGCCAACGTATCCAGTCTGCTTGCTGTGTATCTGGATTCGATCCCGTCGGCCGGGGAGTCGTTCCGGTCTGAGAGCATCGTGTAAGCAGGGTTGACCACCGGATCATCGGCCGTCAGGATCTCATAAAGAGAGGCATTTTGAGGGGGCCGGGTCGGCAACTCGATCGCTGGTATCAGTTTGAGCTTTCTGTGAAAAGCAGCCACGGGAATCTGGTAGCGATCCGGTATATCTTGGATCTGGTCGGCCAGCACCCTGATGTAGGCAGAGGCCGCTTGATCCGCGATCTTATCGGGATCGGTCTCCAGCGCAACCGGTTTCAAAACTCTTTCGGAAAACTGTTCTTTCAAATGAGTTGCCAGCCGCTCGGTAGCGGTTACCGTATTCTCACCTTTGTTCATCTGGTACCAGGTATATTTGAAAAAAAGCCCCTGTTGAGTCCAATAGTCGACATACCAGGGGATGAAATCCTTTTCCGTCTGTTCCCAGACCCTGTCGGCCCAATGCCGCACAGCGTGCTGAGCGTCATCCTCTGCATCCATTCTGGCCAATGTCGATGCATCCCATATCTCCTGGTCTATCATTCTGTAGGTCGCTACAGAGATCTTAGTTGCCGAATCGACCTGTTCGGAAACCGTCGTGGAAATCGAGGAACATCCCGTCACAGCACCGAACAGCAAACAAGCCACGGTAACAATTAAAAGGTTTTTTAAGTGAGTTAAAGAGTTTGATCCAAACGACGACGCCACATCCACAGGAATCTTCCTAAAGCAGTAAGTTTTCATGACGGCCATAAGGTAGACATAGTTCCAGGTCAGCATAATTAATAGTGCTATCCAACGAATTGGAAATATCCATGCTGTACATCAACTAAGTCGTAATAGCTTCATAAATAACCATTGGATAACGACTATGCTTCAAATGGGGTGGTAGTATTTTTTAATGGGAAATAATGGATCAAGGAGAATTCTGATGCGCCGATTGAAAAAGTTTATTTTATTTGCAGCTGCGATAATGCTTGCTCTGCCGGTATTGGCGATCGCTGAGATGGACAGTATCGGGAAGCTTGAATTTCAAAAGAACTGTGCGGCATGTCATGGCATGGATGGAACCGGGCAAAACGCGCCGTTTATGGATTTCATGAAGAAGTCTCCCCCTGATCTGACAATGATCGCGCAGAGGAACGGTGGTACTTACCCTTACAAGCAGGTTTTTACACTGATCCAGGATCCAGCAGGCAACAGGGCACATGGGTCGGCTGATATGCCCGTGTGGGGTGACAGATACGGAATGGAGGTGAACGAGAAATACGGTTCCTTGGATCCGAGGTATGCCAAGGAGGTCGAAGCGCGTATTCTCGAGCTGGTATTTTATTTGGCCAGTATACAGAAATAACAGACAGACCGGTGGTCTATGGGTTTGAGTCAGGAAGGCGCTCTTGGGGGTGAGTTACGCCTGTCGCACCAAGTAAAACGGGCGCTGAATGCGCCCGCGTGTGATCAAACTAACTCACTGTTAGGGTTTTGCTGCGCCACCCGTACTGATAGTGCCGCGGTTCAGTTCCAGGATTTGGTCACCGATCCCCTTTACCTGCTTTAGATCGTCGGGGCTCTTGAAGGGGCCGTTCTGATCCCGGTAGGTGACGATAGCCCTGGCCTTGGCCTCGCCAACGCCTGTCAGGCCCGTTGCGAGTGTCTGCGCGTCGGCGGTATTGATGTCAATGGTATTGGCCAGTCCCGGTCCCGAAACCAGCAGGGCGATAAGCAATACACACATCCGTGTGAACCTTTCCATGGTTGATTCTCCTTTATGTTGTCATCAATCCCGGACTCCTGTCCGGAAGCCCCGTTCAGGGGCTGTTAAACATTAGCCAGTCATCACCGGCTTGTCAAACGAAGGCGGCAATACTGTCCTGAATTGTCCTAAGGCTTCCGAGGGGATCTGCGGATGCGGTGACCGGACGCCCTATTACCAGCATGTCGGCACCGTTGTTCAGGGCATCCAGGGGCGTCATCACCCGCTTCTGGTCGTCCTGCGAGGCACTCGCTGGTCTTACCCCCGGTGTCACCAGGAGAAAATCCTCACCCAGTTCGCGCCTCACCTCGGAAGCCTCCCTTGGGGAACAGACAATACCATCGAGCCCCGATTGTCCCGTCAGCCTTGCCAGTCGCAATACACTTTCTGCGGTCGTCCCCCCATAACCCACCTCCGCGATATCCGCATCGCCGAGACTGGTGAGAATGGTGACCGCCACCAGGAGCGGCCTGGCCGACCTTTGCTCAAGGCGTTCCATCGCAGTCTCCATCATGCGCCGCCCGCCGGAGGCATGCAGGTTGATCATCCATACGCCCAGGTCCGCGGCGGCGCCACAGGCAGCCGCCACCGTATTGGGTATGTCATGGAATTTCAGGTCGAGGAACACTTCGAATCCACGCGCCGTCAGGTTCTCCACGAAACCGGGGCCGAGCCGGGTGAACATCTCCTTGCCCACCTTGAGCCTGCACAGTGAAGGGTCCAGTCCGGCCACGAGTTCCAACGCAGGCTCCGCCGCCGGATAATCCAGCGCGACGATGACACGGGGGTTCTTATCGATATTTGCCATGTTACCAGATCCTGTTTTCATGAAATTGGTGCAAACCGTCCCTAGTGTGCTGACTCAGCACACTAGTGCTTTCCCTGCCCAGGGCCTCGAACCGGCTTAATGCTGCCCCACCACTGGCACCCGGGACACTGCCAGTGCAGCATCTTGGCAGTGAAACCACAATGGTTGCAGAGATAGGAGGGGTGCTCTTCCAGTAGCCGTCCGAGCAGCTGTTGAAGTATGCCCAGCGTTTCGGTTGCGCGTTTCCCCCCGGCACTGAGATTGAGCCCGATCAGGCGATCCAGTCCCTCCAGGTCAGGGTGGCGCTGCAGATGGTCGTTGAGAAAACGCAGGGCGCTCTTTTCACCCTCTTCCTCCTGGATCAGGTCCACCAGAGCCAGCGCAGTCGCGATACCTGAGCCCCGCTCGACAAGATGATGCAGATAGTCCATCAGCTCGTTCTGACTTCCAACCTGTCTGTAGCAGGCCAGCAGCGTCGGGAGCGCTTCGGCCATGTAGGTGAGATCCTGGTTCTCGATTCGCTTGAATGTCCGTATCGCTGCCTTGCAGGATCCCGCAGCGGCCTCCAGCTCGCCCAGGAGAAGGGTCGCGCGGACGCAGTTGGCATCACAGCCCTGGGCCTTTTTTAGAAGCGACCTTGCCTGATCGTTATCTTTTGCCGACAGGGCCTCCTCCGCCAGTTCACAGTAGAAGTGCGCACGCTCTGTCCCCAGCGACTGCCCGGAGAGCTGTTCAAGCCGGGCGCTCACCTGAAGACACTTTTCCCAATCCTTCTCCTGCTGATAGATAACGCGAAGATTCTCCAGCGCCTGTTCCTGGTACATGTTCATCTCGCCGAGTTCGGTAAACAGGTTTTCGGCCCTGTCAAACAGCCCTGCCCGCATATAATCCTGCCCCAGTTCGAGCAGGCCCTGGGCACGCTGATCACGACTCAGCGTCGGTCTGGCAATCAGATTCTGATGGATCCTTATGGCTCTATCCACTTCACCACGGCGTCTGAACAGATTGCCCAACGCGAGGTGTGTCTCCACGGTTTCACTGTCGACTTCAAGCATCTCCACGAAAACATCGATTGCCTTGTCGGGCTGCTCGTTCAACAGATAATTCAGACCCCGGAAATAGGAAGGCGTCCCGTTGTATCCGGGCGCTTCCCTGGGTTTGCCGCTGCGCTTTGCAGCCAGCCAGCCGGAAGCGGCGGCGACGGGCAGCAACAGCCAGAGCAGTTCCATCACAATTAGTGGTCCTTGATCGGAAGGGATCTCAGATTATTGACCTCTTCGGATGCCAGTCGGGCCTGTTTCCGCAGATCGGCATTTTCCCGCTTAACCCGCATCATGCCTCCCAGTCCCGCCACCATGCCCAGGATTGCCCCCACGAAGACCGCGCCCACCAACAGCACGGACAACGGCAATTCCCGTGATCCAAAATAGTAGTTCAGGTTGACGAGGTCGGCATTCATTACCGCAAGCGCCACCCCAGCCAGCATCACCAGAAGAAACAGTATCAGTCTTATTAGTCGCACTTTCCGTGGCCTCCCCGTACAGCCCCGATCGTAAATGCCTTTATCATACTAGTGCTGCGCTCATTTTAATAATGAGTACAGCACGCGGGACTGAAGGAAGAAACAGGAAACCGGAGGCACAGGTGTGTAGAAGGGGCACACCGAAAAAACATGGGATCACAAAGCTAGCCGCATCCCTGCGGATATCGATAAAAGACAGATCCTCAGGCGTAGTAGTCCAGCAGCCGGTCGCTGTTGGAATCGGCCAGGGTGTTCGGGGATGTGGGCTCGTTTCCGGAATCCACCATGCCTCTATGGCCATCCTCTCCCATTTCCGGACCGTTCCCCTTGTCACGCCCCTCATTGCCCCACATTCCCCGTTGGTCTTCTGCCTGGCGCTGGCTGACATCCACGTTGGCCAGCTGAAGATTGCTTTCCCCGAACATCTCACGAAGCCGCGGAATGGCCGCCTCCAGCGCTTCCCGCACGGCACCATTCTGGGTGGTAAAACTGACGCTGGTCTGATCCTGCTGCATGGTCAGCTGGATATCGATGGAACCCAGGTGGGGTGGCGTTACCCTCAGGGTGGCACCCTGAATGGTCCGTCCCACCATCCACAGGATTCGTTCCCCGACCGCCTCTCCCCAATCCCTGGTGCCGAGCGGTGCCTCCAGGTTCAGATTGACCGGACCGCTGGGCTGAAGGAGCAAACTGCCGGTCTGTGACACCGCGCCGCCCATACCCCCGGAAATGGCAGCCGCGGCAGAGGCCTGGGCTCCCTGATCCGACGCAACCGCTGTCGTGGACGTGACGGTTGTGAATTGCTGCATGGCTGCCAGATCCTGCTTTACAGGTTGAATCAGGTTGTCCGTGGCCGGCATGACCGGGGTCGTGCGACCCGCGGCTATCACTGTCTGGGTGACAGCCTCAGGGTAAGGAGTCGTCCCTGCGGGCGCCCTTGACGTGGAAGCGGGGGGGGTATCCGAAACCATGGGCTGTGTCAGCATTCGGGCAAGCGTGCCTGCGGCCTGAATCGTATCCGATGTGGTGCCGTTTGCCGGGACCGACAGGCCCGGTACCGGTTGCGAAGGCGCCACCGAACCCGCTCGATCGGGCCTCAGCAGATTTTCCGCAACCGGGATGCGAACGGCGTTCTCCCCTTCACCGCCCATTGTCTGAGCCGGTTTGTCTGGAGAGGCAGGCATGGACTGCGCCCTGTTCTGATCCGACATGCTCAATGGATGGACGAATCGTGCCGTACCCGTGACGGCCGTTCCCGGTTCCGGTGTGCTGACGGGATTGACGGGCACCGCGGCCGTTGCCTGAAGCGCAGGCGACGCCGCTTCCGCACGACCGGTCTGATAAGGGTTTTCCCCGGTCGAAACGCGGCTGTTCGTGACAGGCTCAGGGATTACCGTCCGGCTCACAAGATCCGGGGATGACGGCGCCACGACCCTCCCACCATCCGGACCGGGCATCTGGGTTTGCGGCAAAACATGATTAAGACCGGCAGTGATACCCTCTGGATGCGCCGCTGAGCTGGGCTGGACTGTCGTGGACTGAGATGGCGACGGCAAATCCGTGGGTGAGGCGTGATTCATGATTCCTGAAACGGCGGAATGAATCGCTGTGGACTGGGTTGAAACTGCCTGTTCGCGGGTCAGGGGCTGCTGCACCGTTCCCGAAACGGGGACGCGGATGTTCGGGGTAAAGTGTCCGGTCACGGCCGATGGGGCATTGCCTGGCGATGCGGGTGCAACCGGCCCGTTATCTGCACCGGAAACTGCTGGCTGCCGCACCACACCGGATGCCGTACCCTGCAGTAACCCGGTTGACCCGGTGACAGTCGTCGCGGGCGAGACTGTTTTACCGGGCATGCCGGCCTGCCGCGGGTCTGAGGACCCAACTGCCGTTGATGAAGGCAGCTTGATAACAGGCTGCGGCACAGCAGTGGATTGCCGGTGTATGGCCTGCTCCGAATCCTCAGGCGCAGTCAGAGACGATGCCATCACGGTCCCATCTGCGGGAGCCGGGCCCTTGGACAGTTGTACAAACGGACCCGTACCGGCATCGATCGGCAGCGTATCGGTCGATGCCGCAAAGGGATTGTTGATCGGAGGCTGCTGTTGAACGGTGTTGAATGGCTGCGGTTGCACTGTAAAGGCAGCCGGGGCCGAGGACTCCGGTTCCCAATGCCCGTCTTCCGGCAGCTGCCCCACGGCAATTGTTACCGCCTGCGGCAGACTCTTGCC
>JAHEHQ010000446.1:2250-2633 GCA_024644505.1 Gammaproteobacteria bacterium | reverse complement strand
ACGATTCAAGCGATGATCATCTCAGGGCCCGAAGACCCATTTGGGCAGCCAGGTGGCCAGTTGGGGAAACAGGACCACGATGGACAGACCGATGATCTGAACGAGGACAAAGGGAATGATACCCCGATAAATGTGCCCGGTGGAAATTTCCGGCGGCGTCACCGCCTTCAGGTAAAATAGGGAGAACCCGAAGGGCGGCGTCATGAACGAGGTCTGCAGGTTGACCGCGATCAGGATGCAGAACCATACCGGATCGAAGCCGAATTCGATCATGATGGGGGCCAGTACGGGCACATGGATAAAGGTGATTTCGATAAAATCCAGAAAAAATCCGATCACGAAAATCAAGGCCATGACGATGGCCAGCACCACGTTATGGCTGT
>JAHEHQ010000446.1:0-2240 GCA_024644505.1 Gammaproteobacteria bacterium | reverse complement strand
GGCTGTACTTATCGGCCAGGGAGCCCAAAAACTCCCTTACCAGCCCGTCGCCGCCCAGCCCGCGGAAGACTAGCCCGAAGAGCGCCGCCCCGCACAGGATGATGAACACCATGCAGGTCAGGCGAACCGTGGTCTGCATGACTTCCTGCAGGATCTGCATGGAAAATTTGCGGTTGGCCAGGGTCAACAAGGTGGCCCCCACGGCCCCCACGGCGGCCGCTTCCGTGGGTGAGGCGATGCCGGCAAAAATGGAGCCCAGTACAGCCACCATGAGAAATAGGGGTGGAAACAGTGCTTTGCTCACCCGGACCGCCAACTGGCGCGAGGAAATGGCATCCAGCTCGGCCTTGGGAATGGCTGGTGCCCATTTGGGGCGCAGCCAGGAGACTAACAAAATATAACAGGCGAACAGGCCCACCAGGAGCAGGCCCGGGAACACCGCACCCATGAACAGGTCGCCCACGGAAACGCCGACGATGTCGCCGATAAGGACGAGAACGATGCTGGGGGGAATGATCTGGCCCAGTGTACCGGACGCGGAAACGGTGCCGGTGGCCAGTTCCTTCTGGTAGCCGCGCCGCAGCATGGTGGGGACGGCCAACAGACCCATGGTGACCACCGTGGCCCCTACGATGCCGGTGGAAGCCCCCAGCAGGGCACCCACCACCACCACGGAGATGGCCAGCCCGCCGCGCAGGCGGCCGAACAAGAGCCCCATGGTGTCCAACAGCTCTTCGGCCAGGCCGGAGCGCTCCAACATGACGCCCATGAAGACGAACAGGGGAACGGCAATCAGGGTGACGTTGGTCATGACCCCCCAGATGCGCAGGGGCAATAGATTGAAAAAGGACCAGCCGAAGCCGATCAGGCCAAAGCACAGGGCGGTTCCCATCAAGGTGAAGGTGACCGGGAATCCGGCCATCAGCAGAATCGTCAGCGCCAGAAACATCCACGCGGGCAAGAACGCCATCAAGCCTTCTCCTCTTCATCCATCTCGACACCCAGAATCTGCAACAGCGCATGCAGGCCCATGGATATGCCCTGCAGCAGCAGTAAAATATACCCCACGGTCATGGTTCCTTTGACGATGAAACGGTAGGGGATCCCCCCCGGATCCGGGGAGCCTTCCATCATGGAGAAGGAATTGCCCACGAATTTCCAGGAGGTGCTGATCACCAGATAGCACCCGGGAATCAAAAAGAAGATCACGCCGATCAGGTTAATCCAGGCACGTCCCTTGGTGCCCAGCCGCTGGTAGATGATATCCACCCGCACATGACCGTCGTGTAACAGGGTGTAACCGGCGCCGATGAGGAAGATGAAAGCGAAGAGATGCCACTCCAGCTCCTGGGTAAAAACAAAGCTGGTCCTGAATAGGTAGCGCATGACCACATCGACAAAAACAACCAGCACCAGCAGCAGGGTGACCCAGGAGACCATACGGCCCACCGCCTCGTTGGATCTGTCGATGGCGCCGCTTACCCCCTTCAACCAATTTAGCATGAGCACCGCCTGAAAAGAAAAGCCAGCAAGAGATTGCGTACCCGTTATATTAACGCCTTGTGCGCCGGCTCCACCGGCATTGCCCATAAGCATAGGCTTTAAGATCATTAATTTGGCAAGGCCAGAGGGAGGAAGCCGTATTGAAATACTGCGACGACCGATAACGCAGTCCAAAATAATTGTCTTGAAGTTTATAGCTAATGGTTTCAGCTTATTACAATATATGTGACCCAATGTCAACCTGCAGAAAAAATGAATCTCCTTCAGTTCTTGAAAAAACGTGCCTGACCGTAATTACCGGATCAGGGCCGCGCAAGCACTTTTCCTTGATAAAGGTTCAACGAACCGTTATGAATAACCGCTGTATGTGTTTACGGGTTCAGACAGTCAAAGGTTCAGCGTTGAAGGGGTATTCATGGCGGGCGATTCATACTGGGCGGACAACTACGTCAAAAAACGATGCACGGCCGAAGATGCCATCGGACACATCCGCCCCGGTCAGCGGGTCTTCATCGGCTCGTCCTGCGGGGAACCCCAACACCTGGCGAAAACCCTGGCCGAAGCGACGGCCTGGTTCACCGATCTGGAAATTGTGCGGCTCATGTCCTTAGAAACAGCCCCGCTCTCTATCATCGCCGACCGCAGCCGGGGCCAGCGCCTGAACATTCGCTCTTTCTACTCGGGGTCGGCAAAATCCCGGCACCTGGCCGAACAGTCCCGCTTTCTCACCCCGCTGA